>WFMX01000290.1 GCA_015488875.1 Campylobacterota bacterium
GCTTAATATAATTATAATGATTAAAGGAAATAAAAATGGCAACAACTAAAGAAGATGTATTAGAGTTCATCTCTAACCTTACAGTTCTTGAGCTCTCTGAGCTTGTTAAAGAGTTTGAAGAGAAATTTGGCGTATCAGCACAAGCTACAGTAGTAGCTGGTGGTGGTGAAGCAGCAGCAGCAGTAGAAGAGCAGACAGAGTTTGATGTAGTTCTTACAGATGCAGGTGCTAAGAAAATCAATGCTATCAAAGTAGTAAGAGCTATCACAGGTCTAGGTCTAAAAGAGGCTAAATCTGCTGTCGAAGAGGTACCATCAGTACTCAAAGAAGCAGTATCTAAAGATGAAGCTGAAGAGTTCAAGAAGCAAATCGAAGAGGCTGGAGCTAAGTGCGAACTTAAGTAATCTCCTTTCTAAGTGTCAAGTTTGCTCTTGGCATTTAGATCAAATAAAAATTATACATCTATCAAGATATAGTGACAAGCTATTAAGGGTCAATATTTACGCTCTTTGCAATAGTTTTTTCGTATATCCATAACCTATAAATCAAATATTACAAATCCTACAAGGTGTCCTATGTTAAATTCTTTATATTCAGGAAATAGACTTAGAGTTGACTTTTCTAAAACTCCGAGAGAGATCGAAATACCAAACCTTTTACAGCTACAGCAGAAGAGTTATGAAAACTTTTTGATGTTGGGTGAAAAAGATAGAAGAAACAGTACTATCGAGAAGGTATTTAGATCCTCTTTTCCTATCCATGATCAACAAAATCGCTTGACACTCACATATAAAAACAGTGAAATAGTAAAGCCTAAATATACAGTAAGAGAGTGTATGGAGAGAGGCTTGACCTACTCTGTATCACTCAAAATGAACATCTCCCTGACTATATGGAATAGAGATGAGAAGACAGGCGAAAAATTAGACCCTAAAGAGATCAAAGAACAAGCAGTTTTTGTGAGAGATATACCACTGATGACTGATCGTACATCATTTGTCGTAAATGGTGTAGAGAGAGTCATAGTAAATCAGCTCCATAGAAGTCCAGGAGTTATCTTCAAGGAAGCAGAGGCTACTACTGTCATCAACAAGCTTATCTACTCTTCACAAATCATCCCAGATAGGGGATCATGGCTCTACTTTGAGTATGATGCAAAAGATATACTATATGCTAGGATAAACAAAAGAAGAAAGATCCCAGTGACCATACTCTTCCGTGCTTTGGACTACTCCAAAGAAGATATCATCAAACTATTCTATCCAACAAAAGAGATCACTATCAAAGAGAATAGATTTTTGACACGATTTGATCCGCAAGATTTCGCAGGTCGTACAGAGTATGATGTCAAAGATATAGATGGCAATATCATAGTATCGGCAGGCAAGAGACTCACAAAGAAAAAAGCCCAAAAGCTTGTTGCGGATGGTCTGGAGTGGATAGAGTACCCACTAGATCTACTTATGGAGAGATATCTCGCCAAAGCAGTAATAGATCAGGCGACTGGTGAGGTGCTATATGATGCAGTATCTTCATTAGATGACAACAAACTGAAAAAAATGGTAGAGCAAGGTATAGAGACTATAGAGATAGCCAATGATTTGGCTGAGGATACTGATGGCTCCATCATCAAATCATTCATCGCAGATCAGGAGTCGCTACGACTCCTCAAGCAGATGGAAGAGATAGATGATGAAAATGTACTAGCCACTATCCGTATCTACAAAGTCATGAGACCAGGTGAGCCTGTCACTCCAGAGGCTGCAAAGACTTTCCTAAGACAACTATTTTTCGATCCTGAGAGATATGACTTGACAAAAGTCGGCAGAATGAAGATGAATCACAAGCTCGACCTTAATATACCTGAGTATGTCACAGTGATGACCGCTGAGGATATCATACATACAGTCAAGTATCTCATCAAAGTAAAAAATGGTCAAGGGCATATAGATGATAGAGATCACCTAGGAAACAGAAGGATTAGAGCCATAGGTGAGCTTCTAGGAAACGAGCTTCACAACGGTTTGACCAAAATGCAAAAAGCTATCAAGGATAAGATGACTACTATTAGTGGTACGCTAGATGAGCTTATGCCACATGATTTGGTAAATTCAAAGATGATCACCAATACTATATTGGAGTTCTTCTCTAGTGGTCAGTTGAGTCAATTTATGGATCAGACCAATCCACTATCAGAAGTGACTCACAAGAGGAGACTATCTGCACTAGGTGAGGGTGGTCTCGTCAAAGAGAGAGCAGGATTTGAAGTAAGAGATGTACACCCTACTCACTATGGACGGATTTGTCCTATAGAGACTCCAGAGGGTCAAAATATCGGTCTTATCAATACACTTGCTACCTATGCTAAAGTAAATGAATTAGGTTTTATAGAAGCACCATACAAAATAGTTAAAGATGGCAAAGTGACTGATGAGATCATCTATATCACTGCTACTCAGGAGGAGGACAAGTGTATAGCTCCTGCTTCTACAGAGGTAGATGAGAACGGCATGATAGTCGAAGATTTGATAGAGACTAGACTCAATGGTAACATAGAGCTAAATGCAGTATCAAGAGTCAACTTGATAGATATCTCGCCATTGATGATATCTGGTTCTGCTGCTGCACTCATACCATTTCTGGAGCATGATGATGCCAACCGTGCATTGATGGGGTCAAACATGCAACGACAAGCAGTGCCACTACTAAAGACTGATGCTCCAGTAGTCGGTACAGGCATGGAGGCTATAGTGAGTCGTGACGCTTGGGAAGCATCCAAGGCGAAAAGAGCAGGTGTAGTAGAGAAGGTAGACTCGAAAAACATCTATGTGATGGGTGAGGATGAGACGGGGGTATTTATAGACCACTATCCACTAGAAAAAAATATGCGTACCAACCAAAATACAACTTTTTCTCAGACACCAATCGTCAAGATAGGTACAAAAGTCGTAAAAGGACAAGTGATAGCAGATGGTCCAAATATGGATCAGGGTGAATTGGCTATCGGTAAAAATATACTTGTTGCATTTATGCCATGGTATGGATACAACTATGAGGATGCTATCATCATCTCTGAGAAGCTTATCCGTGAAGATGTCTTTACTTCGGTTCATACATATGAGAAAGAGATAGAGGCTAGAGAACTCAAGCATGGCACAGAAGAGATCACTAGAGATATCCCAAATATCAGAGAAGATGAGCTACTTCACCTAGACGATAGCGGTATCGTCAAGATGGGTACGCATGTCAAGCCAGGTATGATACTAGTAGGCAAAGTGAGTCCAAAGGGTGAGATCAAGCCAACCCCAGAGGAGAGACTACTCAGAGCTATATTTGGTGAAAAAGCTGGACATGTTGTAAACAAGTCACTATATTGCCCTGCCTCTATGGAGGGCGTGGTGGTAGACATCAAAGTCTTCACGAAGAAGGGCTATGAGAAAGATGCTAGAGCTATACAAGCGTTTGAAGAGGAGAAATCTATACTAGATGGAGATCATCATGATCAGCTTTTGATGATAGATAGAGAGGAGATGCTTCGTATCACAGCACTCTTGTCTAAAAACAATCTATCCAAAGATGTAGTAGCGAATGGCATCGAGTACAAAGAGGGCGAGACTATCCCAGAAGATACGATCAGAGAGATCAACCGTTTTGCACTCAAAGGTGTAGTACAGTCGTACAATGCCGAGGTACAGGGTGATTATGAATCTCTCAAAAGCTACTTTCTGAAGCAGAAAAAGAGACTCAAAACTGAACATGAAGAGAAGCTGAGTGTACTAGAGAAAGATGATATCTTGCCTAGTGGAGTCACCAAGCTAGTCAAGATATACATAGCCACAAAGAGAAAGCTCAAAATCGGTGACAAGATGGCAGGGCGACACGGAAACAAAGGTATCGTATCAAATATAGTACCTGAGACAGATATGCCATATATGGTAGACGGTAGACCTGTAGATCTTATCTTGAACCCTCTAGGAGTTCCGAGTCGTATGAATATTGGTCAGATACTCGAAGTACACTTAGGACTTGTGGGCAAGAGATTGGGTGAACAGATCACAGAGATGTTTGAAGCCCAGCAAGAGACTTTGGTAGAAGATCTCAGAGCCAAGATGACAGAGATAGCAGATGTCGCCAAGCTAATGAATGCCAAAGAGACTCTAGCGAAACTCACGGATGATGAGTTACTGGTGTATGCTAGAGATTGGGCAAATGGTGTGAAGTTTGCGGCCCCTGTATTTGAGGGTGCAAATCGTGCAGAGTTTGATAAACTATTTGAACTTGCCAAGATAGATGCAGATGGTAAAACTGAGCTTTATGATGGCATGACAGGTGAAAAGATGATAGAGCGGGTCAATGTAGGGTATATGTATATGCTCAAACTGCACCACCTTGTAGATGAGAAAGTACATGCTAGATCTACAGGTCCATACTCACTAGTGACACAACAGCCAGTCGGTGGTAAAGCACTATTTGGTGGACAGAGATTTGGAGAGATGGAGGTTTGGGCATTGGAGGCGTATGGTGCGTCACATATACTCAAAGAGATGCTTACTATCAAGTCAGATGATGTCGAGGGTAGGGCGAGAGCATATAAAGCTATCACAAAGGGTGAGAGTGTACCTGCATCTGGTGTGCCTGAGACTATGTTCGTCTTGACGAAAGAGCTTCAAGCTCTAGGTCTTGATGTAGAGTTGTATGAGAAGAATAATGAAGTGGAGAGCGAAGATGAGTAATAGCATAGAAGGTTTGATACCAATTGACCTCAGTAAAGAAGAGAGACCTAAAGATATAGAGGCACTCCAGCTTCGTGTAGCGAGTCCTGAGAAGGTACTCTCTTGGAGTTATGGAGAGGTGAAAAAGCCTGAAACTATCAACTATCGTACACTCAAACCAGAGAGAGATGGACTCTTCTGTGCGAAAATCTTTGGGCCTATCAGAGATTATGAGTGTCTATGCGGTAAGTATAAAAAGATGAGATACAAGGGTGTAGTATGTGAAAAATGTGGTGTCGAAGTGACATCATCCAAAGTGAGAAGAAACCGCATGGGGCATATAGCACTCATCGCGCCAGTAGCTCACATATGGTATGTAAGTTCATTGCCATCTCGTATAGGTACACTTCTAGGCGTGAAGATGAAAGATTTGGAACGCGTACTATACTATGAGGCATATATCGTTATGCATCCAGGTGATGCTAGCTACGATAGCGAGGGTTTGACTCCATTAGCTAGATTTGATGTACTCAACGAAGAGCAGTATCAGCAGATACTACAGAGATTTGGAGATACAGAGTTTGATGCTAGAATGGGTGGTGAGATCATCCGTGAGCTACTTGCCGATCTTGACTTGTCTGATATGTTTGATCAGCTCAAAGAGGATATACAAGCTACCAAATCAGAGGCGAAGAGAAAGACTATCATCAAGAGACTGAAAGTGATAGAGGCATTTCTCAACTCAGGCAATAGACCAGAGTGGATGATGCTCACACATCTACCAGTGCTTCCACCTGATCTTAGACCTCTAGTGAGTTTAGATGGTGGTAAGTTCGCCGTATCAGATGTCAATGACCTATATAGAAGGGTTATCAACCGAAACCAAAGACTCAAGAGACTTACAGAGCTTGATGCACCAGAGATCATCGTAAGAAATGAGAAGAGGATGCTTCAAGAGTCTGTAGATGCACTCTTTGACAATGGTCGTAGAGGCAACGCAGTAAAAGGTGCAAACAAGAGACCACTCAAATCACTCTCAGAAGTTATCAAAGGTAAGCAGGGTCGTTTCAGACAAAACTTGCTAGGTAAGAGGGTTGACTTCTCGGGAAGATCAGTCATCGTCGTAGGGCCTGACCTTAGAATGGATCAGTGTGGGCTACCAAAAAAGATGGCTATAGAGCTCTTCAAGCCACACCTTATGGCAAAGTTAGAAGAGAAAGGCTATGCCACCACTCTCAAGCAAGCCAAGAAGATGATAGAGAAGCAGGCAAATGAAGTATGGGAGTGTTTGGAAGAGGTCGTTGAGTCATACCCTATACTACTCAACCGTGCTCCAACACTACACAAACTATCTATACAAGCGTTTCATCCACGACTGATAGATGGCAAGGCTATACAGCTACACCCACTAGTCTGTTCTGCATTCAATGCCGACTTCGATGGTGATCAGATGGCGGTTCATATACCACTAGGTGATGAGGCTATAGCAGAAGCCAAAGTCTTGATGCTCTCATCAATGAACATCTTGCTCCCTGCATCTGGTAAAGCGATAGCAGTACCATCACAAGATATGATTTTGGGTCTCTACTACCTTACTCTTGAAAAGGCAGAGGTAAAGGGTGAGCATAAACTCTTTGCAAATGTAGAAGAGATAGAGATAGCTTTTGATCAAGCTGCATTGGATCTAAATGCACGGATCAGGACAGTAGTAGATGGCAAAATCGTCAGATCTACAGCTGGTAGAATGATACTCAAATCTATCATACCAGACTATGTGCCAGAGAAGTATTGGAATAAGATACTCAAAAAGAAAGATATAGGCACACTAGTCGACTATGTATACAAGATAGGTGGTATCAACGATACAGCAGGTTTCCTAGATGATTTAAAAAATATTGGTTTCAAATACGCCACAAAAGTAGGGGTATCTATCTCTATAGACGATATCAAGATACCAGATCTCAAAGAGCCTAGAGTGGCAGAGGCAAAAGCACTTGTCAAAGAGATACAGCAACAGTTTGGTGCAGGTCTATTGACAGAGCAGGAGAGATACAACAAGATTATTGATATATGGACAGATGCCAACAATGGCATAGCAGAGGCATTGATGGATCTTATCAAAGCTGACAAGGATGGATTTAACTCAGTCTATATGATGGCAGATTCAGGTGCTAGAGGTTCAGCTGCTCAGATCAGACAGCTCTCTGGTATGAGGGGATTGATGGCGAAATCTGATGGATCGATTATCGAGACACCTATCACCTCCAACTTCCGTGAGGGTCTAAATGTACTAGAGTATTTCATCTCTACACACGGTGCTAGAAAAGGATTGGCAGATACAGCACTAAAGACAGCGAATGCTGGTTATCTAACTAGAAAGCTGATAGATGTCGCACAGAATGTCAAGGTCAATATGGATGATTGTGATACACATGAGGGTGTAGAGGTGACAGACATCGTAGTGGGTAACGAGATGATCGAGCCACTAAGCGATAGGATATATGGTAGAGTCATAGCTGAAAACATCATAGACCCTATCACCAATGAGATACTTGTAAGCCAAGGCACACTCATTGACGAGGAGATAGCCAACCATGTCAAAGAGGCAGGTGTCCGATCTGTAGTCATCAGAGCACCATCTACTTGTAAAGCAGTGAGAGGTATATGTGCCAAGTGTTATGGTCTCAACATGGCTGAAAACAAATTGGTCAAGCGAGGTGAAGCAGTAGGTGTCATCGCTGCACAGTCCATCGGTGAGCCTGGTACACAGCTGACACTTCGTACATTCCACACAGGTGGTACTGCGACAGCTGGCAAAGAGGAGAGACAAGTAGTGGCTGGCAAAGAGGGTTTTATCCGTTATTATAATCTCTCTGTATTTAGAAACAGAGAAGGTAATCTGATAGTTGCAAACAGAAGAAACGCAGGTATCTTACTAGTAGAGCCAAAGATCAAAGCCGTAGTATCGGGTGAACTATTTATCAATATTACACATGATGAAGTGATCATATATATCAAGACTGATGACAACTCAGAGGTCAAGTACAACCTTAGAAAATCAGATGTAGCCAAATCAAATGAGCTTGCTGGTGTAGCAGGAAAGATAGAGGGCAAACTATATCTTCCATTTAGTAATGGTGAGAAGATAGAAGAGGGCGAATCTATAGTAGAGGTGATCAAAGAGGGTTGGAGTGTTCCTGGTCGAGTACCATTCGCTAGTGAATTGAAGGTCGAAGATGGAGCTCCAGTGACTCAGCAAGTTCTCGCAGATGCAAAAGGTAGACTCAAGTACTTCATCCTAAAGGGTGATTATCTAGAGGCTATAGACAACATAAAAGAGGGAGCTCCAGTAGAAGAGAAGGGTCTATTTGCCGTCATAGTAGATGATAGCAATCGTGAAGCCGCTAGGCATTATGTGTCAAGAGGCTCAGTCATCAAAGTACCGAACGATGGTGCGGTAGAGAGAGGTGATCTCATATCTGCCCCTACTGATGAAGTGAGAGTAGTGATAGCAGAGTGGGATCCATACTCTGAGCCTATCATCGCAGAGCAGAGTGGTAAGCTTAAGTTCGAAGATATCATACCTGACATCACAGTGACTGAACAGTTCGATGAAGTGACAGGCGATACTAGACTAGAGCTGAACGAATATATACCAGCAGCATATAAGCCTACTATAGAGTTGGTTACTGAGTCTGGTGAGATATTGCGTTATCAGCTTGACCCTAAGACGATACTCTTTGTCAAAGATGGTGACGAAGTAAGTACGGCAGACATACTAGCCAAGACACCAAAGGCAGCTATCAAATCCAAGGATATCACGGGTGGTCTTCCTAGAGTTTCAGAGTTGTTTGAAGCTAGAAGACCAAAAGACATAGCCCAGATCGCACAGGTGGATGGTGTAGTCAGTTTCGGTAAACCATTGAGGGGCAAAGAGAGACTCATCATCACTTCGCATAGTGGTCAGTTTACAGAGCAGTTCATAGATAAAGGCAAGACTCCACTAGTGCATACAGATGAGTTCGTCCATACTGGTGAGAAGTTGACAGAGGGTACTATATCTAGCCATGACATTTTGGCAGCACTCGGTGAGAGAGATCTATATGAGTATATAGTATCAGAGGTACAGCAGGTCTATAGACGACAGGGTGTTAATATATCCGATAAGCATATAGAGATCATTGTATCTCAGATGATGAGACAGGTCAAAGTCGTAGACAATGGCAACAGTAACTTCATTGCAGGCGATATCATATCACGAAGGAAGTTCCAAGCAGAGAATGAAAAAGTCATTAGATTAGGCGGAGAGCCTGCTATAGCAGAGCCTATGCTAGTAGGTATCACTCGTTCTGCAGTAGGTGCAGATAGTATCATCTCGGCTGCATCATTCCAAGATACCACCAAGGTATTGACATCAGCATCTATAGCTGGTACAGTAGATGGACTAGAGGATTTGAAAGAGAATGTTGTCATAGGTAGACTCATCCCTGTAGGTACAGGTATGATAGATGCAGATGCTATCAATATCACGGAAGCTGAGTAGTCCTATCCCCAGTATTTCTACAAGGATTACCTCATACTCCCAATGAATTATGCACGATGGGGGTCTAGTGATTTGTGATGCGTGGAGCGTAGCGAAATGCATCGCAATCACCTGTATTTGGATATATAGAAACGATACAGTTAGGGGACATTGGTTTTGTGAGCGAAGCGAATAAAACCTGTGTCCCCGCATAGTGATCGTTCGCCCTCGACTAAACTGCAACACCGTTATGCTACAGTCGAGGTCGAACAATTTCTATACGAGGACACAGCTTCCGTTCGCTTCGCTCACGAAACCAATGTCCCCTAATTGTTAGACCCCTAGCACTTCTACCATCCAAAACACGGGTATATCTCAGCAGACCGCTGACTTCTACAAGAGAAAGAGATAGTAGAAAACATTCGAAAAAAATTAAGGGGATTATCTAAAACTGTTGATAAGGAATAGTTCCTTATCAACAAGGGGACAATAACTTTTTTAAAAATTATATCTCCCTAGTAAAAATTATATTACGAACGCTTAGCCGTTTCTCTTTGCAATGATCTCTTTTGCAACATTTTGTGGAACTTCATCGTAATGGTCAAACTCCATCGCATAAGTAGCACGACCTTGAGTCATAGATCTAAGGTCTGTAGAGTATCCAAACATCTCTGAGAGAGGTACAAATGCATCTATGATCTTGTTACCAGAACGGTCGCCCATTCCGCTTACTTGACCTCTTCTTTTGGAGATATCACCGATGACATCTCCCATATAATCCTCAGGTACTTCTACTTCTACCTTCATCATAGGCTCAAGTATGACAGGCTTCGCTTCTCTACAGCCATCTCTGAAACCCATAGAGCCAGCAAGTTTAAACGCCATTTCAGATGAATCCACATCGTGGTAGCTACCATCATAAAGAGTGACCTTCACATCTTCGATAGGATAACCAGCTTGGATACCTCTACCCATAGCCTCTTTGATACCTTTGTTGACCGCAGGTATGAATTCTTTAGGAATTACACCACCCTTGATAGAGTCGACAAACTCATAGCCTTCACCTGGCTCTTGTGGCTCAATCTTGAGGTATACATGACCAAACTGACCTCTACCACCAGATTGTTTCGCATATTTGTACTCTTTTTGAACTGTTTCGCGGATCGTCTCACGATATGCAACTTGTGGAGCACCCACCTCTGCATCTACATTGAACTCTCTCATCATTCTATCTACAAGTATCTCAAGGTGAAGCTCACCCATACCTGATATGATAGTCTGACCAGACTCTTCGTCTGTTGCGACACGGAAAGAAGGATCTTCTTGTGCTAGTTTACCTAATGCAATACCCATCTTCTCTTGGTCGGCTTTTGTTTTTGGCTCAACTGCTACAGAGATGACTGGATCTGGAAATTCCATTCGCTCTAGGATTACCTTGTCTTTCTCGCCTGCAAGTGTATCACCTGTGAGAGTAGTCTTGAGTCCTACGACTGCACCGATCTCACCAGCATAGATAGCATCGACCTCTTCTCTCTTGATGGCATGCATCTTGAGAAGTCGTCCGATTCGTTCTTTTTTGCCTTTTGTAGTGTTGTATACATAGGAGCCAGATTGAAGAACACCACGATAGACACGGATAAATGTAAGTTGACCTACAAATGGGTCAGTCATAATTTTAAATCCTAAAGCAGCGAATTCACCCTCGTCACTAGACTCTACTACTACTTCTGTACCATCTTCATACTCACCCTTGATCTCTTCGACTTCGGTTGGAGCAGGAAGATAATCAACAACAGCATCAAGAAGTGTCTGAACACCTTTGTTTTTGAAGGCAGTTCCGCAAGTCATAGGTATCATAGTGATAGCAAGAGTAGCAGCTTTGATGCCAGCTTTGATCTCATCCTGGGTAAGCTCCTCACCCTCCATGAATTTCTCCATCAGTTCATCACTAGTCTCAGAAACTGCTTCAATGAGTTTCTCTCTATATTCTTCGGCTAGTTCTACTAAATCCTCAGGGATATCAGTCACTTCAAACTCTTGACCCATTTTGCTCTGATCGTCACCCCAGACAGTAGCTTTCATTGTGACCAAATCTACTACACCCTGAAAGTTCTCTTCGGCACCGATAGGTATCTGTATAGGTACGGCGTTTGATTTGAGTCTATCATTGATCTGTCTCTCAACTTCAAAAAAATCAGCACCAGTTCTATCCATCTTGTTTACAAATACCATTCTTGGTACTTTGTATTTATTGGCTTGTCTCCAAACGGTTTCTGATTGTGGCTGAACCCCACCTACTGAACAAAATACTGCTACAGCACCATCAAGAACTCTCATAGATCTCTCAACTTCGATAGTGAAGTCGACATGCCCTGGAGTGTCTATGATGTTGATCTGATGACCTTCCCACTCACAAGTAGTAGCAGCAGAAGTGATAGTGATACCTCTCTCCTGCTCTTGCTCCATCCAGTCCATAGTAGCTGCACCATCGTGTACTTCACCAATCTTGTGAGATACACCTGTGTAGAATAGGATTCTTTCAGTAGTGGTTGTCTTACCTGCGTCAATGTGAGCAGCGATACCGATATTTCTTACTTTTTCAAGTTTGTGACTTCTTCCCATGATCTATTTCCTTACCATCTATAGTGAGCAAATGCTTTGTTTGCTTCAGCCATTCTGTATGTATCTTCTTTCTTCTTAAATGCAGAACCCTTGTCCGTGGCAGCATCCATCAACTCGTTTGATAGTCTCTCCATCATAGTTCTCTCATTTCTCTTTCTTGCTGCGTCAACTATCCATCTGATACCTAGTGATTGTTGTCTGACAGGGCGTACTTCGATAGGCACTTGATATGTAGCACCACCGACTCTACGGCTTTTTACTTCCATTACAGGCTTGATGTTGTCCAACGCTTTGTTGAATACTTCAATACCCTTTTCACCAGATTTTGATTCGATTCTCTCTAAAGCACCATACATAACTTTCTGTGCTGTACTCTTCTTGCCATCAAGCATTACTGCATTGATAAACTTTGTCAAAATTTTTGATCCATATACTGGATCTGGGAGAACAGGTCTCTCGGGAGCTCTTCTTCTTCTCATCTCTTTCCTTCAATCTTTTTATAATTATTTTGATTTACTCAACTCTTATCCCCTAAGGATTTATGATAAGGGCTGCATACTCTCGACTATACTTATTCTCTTTCGGACAAATAAAACCTATTTAGGCTTTTTTGTACCATATTTAGAACGAGCAACTCTTCTGTTGGCTACACCTGAAGCATCCAATGCACCACGAACGATATGGTACTTAACACCTGGTAAATCTTTGACTCTTCCGCCTCTTACTAGGACGATTGAGTGTTCTTGAAGGTTGTGACCCTCTCCACCGATGTATGAAATGACTTCAAATCCACTAGTCAATCTAACTTTTGCTACTTTTCTAAGTGCTGAGTTAGGTTTCTTTGGAGTTGTAGTATAAACTCTAGTACAAACACCTCTTCTTTGAGGACACTTCACGAGTGCTGGTGACTTTGACTTTTTGATCACCTTTTTACGCTCTTTGCGAATCAACTGGTTAATGGTTGGCAAATCGTATTCCTTTAAATGTATTTTTCATACTTTAGTATGAGAATGAAATCTGGGTTTTTACACCACAAAAAAAGACTCCAAATAAATAAGTGTTTTTTTATAGCGTAAGTTACAAGAAAATGGAGGCATATTATAGTAAAAATAACTTTATGTGAGCTGATAAAGTTATATTTATATCATTGGGGTAGCCTAACGCCAATATAGTCATTTCGCTGGTTCTTATTTTCTGCGTGGAATGCATAGATCGCCATTTTAGACCCCTACCAGTCTAAAAAATCCGATATCTTACCAATTTTTAGATAAAATCGCAAACAATATATAGAAAAAGGATAATAGATGTCCAAAGTAGCCTGTAGCCACTGTCACTTAGAGTTCGATAGTGATGTTATGATAATCGAAAGTAGTCAAAATAATAATGAATTATATTTTTGTTGCAAAGGGTGTCAAGGAGTGTATCATCTACTCAACGAAGAGGGATTTGGTAATTTCTATGAAAAGCTAGGTGATACCCAGCTCCAACCAGCAACTCAAGTGGGTGATGATCTCGCCAAATTTGATCTTGATGGTTTCAAAGATAGGTATATCAAGAGTCATAATGATGGACTACTAGAGGTCAACCTCATCATAGAGGGCATTCACTGCTCAGCCTGTGTGTGGCTCAACGAAAAGGTGCTACACAAAACAGATGGGATCATAGAGGCATCTATCAACTATACAAACAATAAAGCCAAAGTAGTATGGGATCCAGAAGATATCCAACTCTCCAAGATAGTAGAGACTATCCAATCCATAGGATACAACGCCTATCCATACGATCCAAAACTTCAAGAGGAGAGGGCGGTTAAGACACGCAAAGATTATTACTCTCGTATACTTGTCGGTGTGTTTGGCACTATGAATATCATGTGGATAGCCATCGCTCAATATGCAGGCTACTTTGGTGGTATGCAACAGGGGTTTAAAAATATACTGAATGTGGCAGAGTTTTTATTGGCGACTCCAGTGCTATTTTATAGTGGGTGGATATTTTTTCGTGGTGCATATTATGGGTACAAAAATCGCGTTGTCAATATGGATACTCTGGTAGCTTCAGGGGCATTGTCGGCATATGTCTACTCCATATATGCCATGGTGACACAGAGCGGTGAGACATACTTCGAGTCGGTTGTGATGATCATCACATTTGTATTAGTAGGTAAATATCTCGAAGTATTGAGCAAGAAACAGGCGGTAGATACGCTAGATTCGCTGATGGGAAGTACTCCGACAGAGGTGACGGTAGTATCTGATGACATCAAGTCTCTAGTAAGTATAGAGAGTGTAAAAGTAGGCGATACCATAGAGCTAAAAGCTGGAGAGAAGGTAGTGATAGATGGTCTACTATCGACTGGACAAGGCTCATTTGATGAGAGTTCATTGACGGGAGAGAGTGAGCCTATTTACAAAAAAGATGGAGATGAGATACTTAGTGGTTCTGTGCTACTAGATAGTGTAGTGAGATACAAAGCTACCAAAGATGCCTCTAGCTCACTGCTAAGCTCCATAGTGACACTACTAGAGGAGTCTATCACTAAGAAGCCAAAGATAGAACAACTAGCCAATACTGTATCTGGATACTTTTCTGTCACTATACTCATCATAGCTCTGTTATCTCTTCTAGGGTGGTATCTCTATGGTGGAAGCTTTGAACATGCTCTCATCATATCTATATCTATCATAGTGATAGCCTGTCCTTGTGCATTGGGATTGGCTACTCCTATGTCTACGCTAGTAGGAGTGAGTATAGCAGCGAAGAGATCCATACTATTTAAGGAAGCTACATTTTTAGAGACGATGGCAAAGAGTGATCTGTTGGCATTAGATAAAACAGGTACTATCACGGAGGGCAAACCATCGGTAGTAAATGTCGTAGAGATGGCAGAGTATGACTATTCATTATTATATAGTCTTACTTCAAGTTCAAATCACCCCATAAGCAAGGGGGTATCACAATACTTAGAAAAGCAACATGATAATATACAAATATTAGATATAGATGAAGTCAAGAGCATAGAGGCGAAAGGTTTGGAAGCACGATACGCTTCACAGCATATAATGGGTGGCAATATCCAATTTATGCAAGATAGAGGAGTGAAGATAGAGAGTGATAGCGACTACTCTATATTTAGTTTTGCTATAGATGGCAAGTTGGTAGCCATATTTGAGCTTACAGATACCATCAGAGAAGATGCTATGGAGTCCATAGCCAAGATCAAAGAGATGGGTATCAGGGTAGTCATGCTCACAGGAGACCATGAAAAAAGTGCCGACAGAGTCGCCAAAGAGGTAGGGATCGATGAGGTACATGCACGACTGCTCCCCCAAGACAAAGC
>WFMX01000291.1 GCA_015488875.1 Campylobacterota bacterium
CCCTATATCTACCATACCATTAGCTAGATTGTTTTTGATGCTATCGGAGAAGTTTGCTCCATAGACTACACTATCTACTCCTGCACCTAGAGTGGAGTCTGCTAGGTTTTTACTCGTTCCACAGCTAGAGCTGCGGAACGAGTAAAAGATTTTCGATTCCAAAACCATGGATTGGCTCCGAAGAGTGCGGCGGACTTTGCTTTTCTGTTGCATGGATTTCACTTTTTGGACAGAGAGGGAACGATGGCGATCATCCTACCTCACGGTGTGTTATTTCGTGGTGGAGCAGAGGCAAAGATACGCAAAAAACTACTGCAAGATGGACATATAGATACAGTCATAGGCTTACCTCCCAAACTCTTCTTTTCTACTGGGATACCTGTCTGTATATTGGTACTCAAAAAGTGCAAAATGAGCGATGATGTACTCTTCATCAATGCAAGTGACCATTTCGACAAAGGCAAACGACAAAACCATCTCAACGATGAACATATAGACAAGATAGTAGACACTTACCAATACAGAAAAGAGGAGGAGCGATACTCTCGTGCAGTATCATTAAAAGAGATAGAAAAAAATGATTTCAATCTAAACATCTCTCGTTTCGTAAGTACTGCTAAGCCTGAGGAGGTTATAGATTTGGATGAAGTAAATAATGAATTGAAAAAATTCCAAGAGGATATCGAGAAGTTTAGAGATGAGCATAATGTTTATTTGAAAGAGTTGGGTGTTGGTTTGTTGGGGTAGAGCTACGGTTGGTATCTTTTCAGAACAGATTTAACCAAAAAATAATATTTTTTAGATATAATCCGCCTCAGATTTATCACTCCACTATATGTAGGAAATTTTGATAAGGAAGGGGGTGCTTTGATATGCCAGGAATCGTTTTGACACCAAGAGACTCGTTTGATGATGCTTATAGAAAGTTCAAAAGACAGTGTGACAGAAACTTGATCGTGACAGAAGCTAGAGCTAGACAATACTATGAGACAGCTACTGAAAAGAGAAAGAAAGAGAAGATCGCTACGCGTAAAAAGATCCTCAAAAAACTCTTTATGATCCGTAGATATGAGTCAAGACTGTAAGTTTTGACCCTATCTTTGTTGCAGGATGCAGGTCGACCTGCTCCTTGTGACAAATCACCACAAGAAACTGCCATAATCTTACTTATTTTATAACTTCAACTATTAAAATGCTCTCTATTTTCAATTCTATGTGTGATAAAAAACCTCCCAAAAGCAAAACTACTCATCTCGCTAGTGTCACTAGCCCTTTTGATTACTTCTAACTGTTGAAGAATTCTTTTATCTATAATATCACTTAGTTTGGTTATGATTTGATTATGTAATTTTTTCATGGCAGAGAGATATTGCAATAGCTTTGATTTAGCCAATATTTTTGACTAAGGTATTGCTTGAAGAGAAAGAACTATCTAAAGGAGCGAAAATGTATGCAACAGAATTTCAAACAATCATCAATAACCCATATATAAAAATACCTGAATATGAAAAATTTCAGGGACAAGAAGTAAGGATAATTGTATTAAACATAAACAAAGAAGATCATAACCCGACTACCACGATACACGAAGAGGATTTTATTGAACATCTTATCAATAATCCGATAGATTTTCCAAAAGATTTTAAATTTGACAGGGAAGAGGCGAATGAAAGATAAGTTTTTTTGTGATTCCAATATTTTACTTTATGCCTTTTCCAATCAAGACTTAAGAAAAAGAGATATAGCGTCAAAAATTTTACTTAATAGAAAATCTATAATAAGTGTACAGGTGATCAATGAAGTTTCAAATATTATGCTAAAAAACTAAAATTTACAAATGCTCAAATTGAAAAATTTGTGCAATCATGTTATGAGAGATATACAGTTGTGATGTTGGAGAAAATGATTTTTATACAAGCTTGTGATATACGAGAAGATTATAATATCTCCTATTACGACTCACTGATAGTCTCTAGTGCTATAGATGCAAAATGTACTATACTTTATAGTGAAGATATGCAACATAGTCTAACAATAGATTCACTCACTATCATAAATCCATTTAAAGAATAGTTGTTGTGACCATGAATGTCGCTACTAAAATCTTCATAGAGATAAACTCTATCTCAAACATATTTTGCTAAAATCAATAATAGACTTCTCTAATAAAACTAATGCAGGCTAATATAGCATGCTCTGTGAATTTGTGTGAGATCTAAAAACTATATATTTAGACCAAAGGTTATTTATGACATTTACAGCTCCTCTACAATCAAAAGCGACTAAAATCATGCTACTCGGCTCTGGTGAACTAGGCAAAGAGGTAGCCATAGAGGCACAACGACTAGGCATAGAGGTGGTAGCGGTAGATAGATATGCCAATGCACCTGCACATCTAGTAGCCAACAAGGCTTGTGTGGTGGATATGCGAGATAGAGAAGCACTGCTGGCACTCATCAGAGAAGAGAAACCCACATATATACTGCCAGAGGTAGAGGCTCTTAGTATAGATGCACTATTTGACGCTGAAGCCGAAGGGTTTCATGTCATACCCAATGCCGAGGCAGTCAACAAGACTATGAATCGTAAAAACATCAGAGTATTTGCTTCTGAAGAGTTGGGACTGAAGACAAGTGGATATGAGTTTGTCACTACACTTGATGGTCTCAAGAGTGCAGCCGACAAGATAGGGTTTCCTTGTGTCATAAAGCCTGTGATGAGCAGCTCTGGACATGGACAAAGCATAGCCAAGAGTGCAGATGACATAGAGTCATCATGGGAGATAGCCAAAGAGGCTAGAGGTGATGCAAGTGAGCTGATAGTAGAGGAGTTTGTGCCATTTGACTACGAAATCACACTGCTTACAGTACGCAATGAGACAGGCACTACATTTTGTGAGCCTATAGGTCATGTCCAAAAGGATGGCGACTATGTACTCTCATGGCAACCAATGCCAATGAGTGAGCAAGCTCTCAAAAAGGCTCAGGATATAGCCAAAGCAGTCACAGATGGTCTTGGTGGTAGAGG
>WFMX01000292.1 GCA_015488875.1 Campylobacterota bacterium
CCTCTACATTATAGATGTTGATAGCACTGAAATCAAAGCGTAAAACCATATAGCTACTAGCTTCTTTTGTCTTATGGTTGATGATATAAGTGTCTTTAAATATAGCATCAAACTCATCTTTGAAGTAGATATCATAGTAAGCTTCTAGTATAGCTACAAAGAGGGATTTGCCAAATCTTCGTGGGCGTAAGAACATCATAAAGCGTCCATGCTTTTCACACTCTTGGATGTAGTTTGTTTTGTCGATAAAGTAGTAATCCTCTTCTTTTAAGAGTTTGAAGTCACTTATGCCATATGGTATCTTTTTCATTGTTTTTCTTTTCTTGATTTTGATTTTTGTTTATTATAGCATAAGATAAAGGTAATTCACGCTACAAGCATATCAGTGTGTTGGCAAACCAGTACTATCAAGTCTATATAGAGTTTCAACTACTTTTGGATATAATCACGCTATTTAATCCAAATATTGAGGAAGCGACAAGGTGATAACACTAAAAGAGGCATTGACAAAGAGTGAAGATGAGTTGACTCAACTACGAGCAGAGCTTGAAGCAAAAGCCAAAGAGAGTGGACTCAATGCATATATAGGTTTTGAAAGTTCAGGCGAGGGTGTACCTATACTCATAAAGGACAATATCCAAGTCAAGGATTGGGCTGTGACAAGTGGCTCTAGGATACTACAGGGGTATATAGCACCATATGAGGCTACAGCTATCACCAATCTCAAGGCAAACGGCATGATGGCATTTGGTCGTGCAAATATGGATGAGTTTGCCATGGGTTCTACTACGGAGAGTAGCTACTATGGTGCTACTCTCAATCCTCACGATACCTCACGCGTACCTGGTGGCTCATCTGGTGGCTCGGCTGCTGCGGTAGCTGGTGGATTGGCTATAGCTGCATTGGGTTCAGATACAGGTGGTTCTATCAGACAGCCTGCGGCTTATTGTGGGTGTGTAGGGTTCAAGCCTACATATGGAAGAGTTAGTAGATTTGGACTTGCTGCATATGCTTCATCGCTAGACCAGATAGGTCCCATCACACAAAATGTGGAAGATGCGGCGATACTCTATGATGCCATAGCAGGGCATGATCCAAAAGACTCTACTAGTGCAGATATAGATATATCCTCCATAGCTCAAAAGTTGGATGCAGATAGGAAGCTAACTATAGCAGTGATAGATAACTATATATCTGAAGCTGACGAAGATACCCAAAAGGCATATAGCGACACTATAGAGTTGCTCAAAGATGCAGGACATACGATAGTTCACAAAAACATGACAAATACCAAATATGATATAGCCGCCTACTACATAGTAGCTACAGCAGAGGCGGCTACAAACTTGGCTAGATTTGATGGTGTGAGATACGGCAAAAGAGTGGAGGGAAATAATCTCTCTGAACTCTACTACAACACGAGAAGTGAAGGATTTGGTGACGAGGTAAAAAGACGGATACTTCTAGGCAACTTCGTACTTTCATCAGGATATTATGATGCCTACTATCTCAAGGCTCAAAAAGTTAGACACCTTATTCGCGATGAATTTGACAAGATCTTTGATGAAGTGGATCTCATACTCTCACCTGTAGCTCCTAGTGTAGCTCCAAAGATAGGTAGCATAGAAGATCCACTAGAGATGTACAAGAGTGATATGTATACCATAGCTATAAATCTAGCAGGTCTACCAGCTCTTAGTCTTCCTGTATCTAAGAGTGGTGATGGTATGCCTATAGGGTTGCAACTTATAGGTAGGGCATTTGACGAGCAGATAGTTTTCGATGGGGCTATGAGCCTAGAACAAGCAATCAACAAGACCAAATAAAGGATATCTATGAGAATCAAACAGAGAGCATTGACATTCGAGGATGTACTTCTAGTACCGCAACACTCTACAGTACTACCAAAAGAGGTGAGTGTAGAGACGAAACTCACAAAGAGAGTATCTCTAAATGTCCCTATAGTATCGGCTGCTATGGATACAGTCACAGAGTATAAGGCTGCGATAGCTATGGCTAGGCTTGGTGGTATCGGAGTCATTCATAAAAATATGGATGAAGAGGCACAAGCACTACAGGTCAAAAAGGTCAAAAAGAGCGAGAGCGGTATCATCATAGACCCTATATATATTGGTCGAAAGGCTCTAGTGGCAGAGGCAGATAGTCTTATGAGCGAGTACCATATATCGGGTGTGCCAGTAGTGTCAGATGATCAGACTCTCATAGGTATCATCACCAATCGTGATATGAGATTTATCACAGATATGTCTCTCTTTGTAGAGGATGTGATGACACCTATGCCATTAGTGACAGCTAGCAAAGGCACAACGCTAGAGGAAGCTTCCAAGGTACTACAGAGGCACAAGATAGAGAAGCTACCTATAGTGGATGATAATGACAAACTGATAGGACTCATCACCATCAAAGATATAGAGAAGAAAGAGCAGTATCCCAATGCAAACAAAGATCAGCATGGTCGTCTTAGAGTAGCTGCTGCTATAGGAGTAGGACAACTAGATCGTGCCAAGAAGTTGGTAGATGCAGGCGTAGATGTGATAGTGCTAGACTCCGCACATGGTCACTCACAAGGAATAATAGACACTGTAAAAGAGATCAAGAGTACCCTAGATGTAGATGTCATAGCTGGCAACATAGCCACAGGAGCCGCAGCACAAGATCTTATAGACGCAGGTGCAGATGCGGTCAAAGTAGGCATAGGTCCTGGCTCTATCTGTACCACTAGGATAGTAGCAGGTGTAGGGGTACCACAGATATCGGCCATAGACGAGGTGGCACAGATCGCCAACAGAGCAGGCGTGCCAGTGATAGCTGATGGTGGCATCAGATACTCAGGAGATATAGCCAAGGCTTTGGCGGTAGGAGCTAGCTCAGTGATGCTAGGATCTGCACTCGCTGGTACGCTCGAAGCTCCTGGAGATATAGTACTGCTCAACGGAAGACAGTTCAAAGAGTACAGAGGTATGGGTAGTCTAGGTGCTATGAGTCAAGGCAGTACTGATAGATATTTCCAAGAGGGTACGGCAGCTGACAAGCTAGTACCAGAAGGCATAGAGGGCAGAGTACCATACAAGGGCAAAATAGAATCTGTAATCCACCAGATGATTGGTGGACTGAGAAGCTCTATGGGTTATTGTGGTTCCGAATCCATATCTGCATTTTGGAAGAGAGCTGAGTTCGTTGAGATCACTTCAGCAGGTCTCAAAGAGAGCCATGTCCATGATGTCACCATCACAAAAGAGTCACCAAACTACCACTCATAAGGATATAAAATGTTAAAGCGATATCTACCTATCATCATACTATTTGCCATTATTGGTTGCGGCAAAGAGAGGATAGTAGATATCGCCACAACTGGGCAGATAAATCACAAAGACCTACTCATCATATTTCCATCCATACCCCAAGAGTTTTGCTATGCCGACAAAATGACGGAGATATTTGATGATTTCAGTGATGAGCTGAACTTTACAAATACACAGATGCTATCTACAGATAAATCCTTGGATTGCTCTTCATATGGATTGACAAATTGCGAAATTATCATCACTGATACCGAGAAGAAGACAGGTGCCATAAAATGTCTATCTGAGCAGGAAAGCGACACAAGAGTTTGTCTGTACATGCTCGGTGTCGAGTACAAAGATGCTCAGGGTGATTTGTTTGATGATAGTTGCATAATAGGTGCAGATGCAAAATGATACCATTAAGTAATGATTGTCTCAAAATAAAAATTAATACTTAAATATAATTTTATCTTTGTTAAGTCTATTTTAGATATGATTAACTAATCAAAGCAAGAAAAGGAAAGAAAAATGGAAAAAAGTCAAGTATTAGATCATATTCGTGCCGCAAAATCTGCTCATATAAGCTGGGTTCAAAAG
>WFMX01000293.1 GCA_015488875.1 Campylobacterota bacterium
ACTAGACCCTATTTCAAATCATTGAAATTGCTAATCCCTCTCTGTGATCTCTAGTAGATGATAGCCAAATTGGGTCTGTACTGGACCATGGACTACTCCCACCTCATCATTGAATACTACTTTGTCAAACTCTGGCACCATTTGACCTTGTGTAAATGTACCCAAATCACCACCCTTGACACCTGATGGGCAGAGTGATTGATCTCTTGCTACCTCTTCGAATGTACTCTTGCCTGATACTATCTGCTCTTTTAGATCTAGGCATTTGGATTCGTCATTGACCAATATATGTCTTGCACTTGCTGTTTTCATATCTTTCCTTTATTTTTAGTGGAGTTGAAAAAGTAGACTTGTGCCTCTTTTTTCTCTGCGAATGGTGAAATGCTGACAGTCTCATCACCCACCTCTATATCATAGCTCTCATTGGCACTACTTCTAGCGTATGTGATGGCTATCTTGGCAGCTAATGCTTTGTCACTCCCTGACACATCTCTGCCCAATAATGAAAGTGGACCAGCTATGGGTAGCTTGACTTTGATATATTTGTCGCTCACTATAGACTCCAACCCTTCGTTGTCCTCTTGGTTTCTACCTACTACTAGCTTCGCACCATCTGGCAGTCTGAAGTGTCGTCCAAATTTGAGCAAATCTATCTCATCTACTGTGAGGTCATCATGAGCTATAAACTCTCGGATACGGTCACTAAAATGCTCTTCAGTGAGTAGACATCCACCACCTGGACTCTCATAATCCTCCCAGCCATATTTGTCGGCTAGCTCCATCTGTCGCTCCCTAGAACGACCAGATATATCTAGTAGCTTCTCTCTATCTACCCAACCCTCTAGCTCTGGAGTGGTCTCCTCCATTAGCTTGGCTGACATGGGACGGAGTATGAGCTTATCGTCTCTATCTTCTGCAAGTTTAGTCACCTGCTTGATAGCCTCTACCCTCTGACTCATGGGTCGTTGTCCTATCACTTCGCCTGTGATGAGAAATGAAGCTTGGAACTTCTCCATCAAGCCTCTAGCTATCTTAAACATATAGCCATGACAATCTATGCAAGGATTGAAGTTTTTACCATATCCGTAGACTGGATCAAAGAGTATCTTTTGGATATACTCTTCACGCACATCTATCACTTCCATAGTAGCTCCTGCCTTTTGGGCTCTGCTACGCATCAACTCTGTGACATCTTTCGTGCCACCAAAGCCTGTCTTGATGTGTATCGCTACGACATCTATGCCCTGATCTGCTATAAGTTTGATAGCCAACATGCTGTCAAGCCCTCCGCTAAATAGTGCTAATGCTCTCATACTCTATCCTCTCCTCTCAACGCTTCTGCTATCAACTCAATAGGGTTTTTAAATACCACATCTACATCCGCTTGGTGAAGCGAGTTGCCTATCTGCATACGACATGCACTACACTCTGCACTCACTATCTTTGCTCCTGTATCGGCTATCATTGCTGCTTTTGGTTTACCTGCTGCTTCGGCTAGATGGTACTTCTCTGTCTGCATAGTCACCCCACCAAATCCACAACACCTATCGCTATCGCTCATCTCTGTAATAGTGTAGTTTTGAGATAGTAACGCCCTAGGCTCTTTGTAAATGTTTTGCACTTTTTTGGCATGACAAGCGTCATGGTATGTGATGGTTTCACTTAAGTTCTTGTCCTTTTTGGCAAGCCTCTCTTTGAGATCAGTCTTTTGCTCTAGCCACTCTGTCGCCATAAATATCTTCTTGTTAAGCTCTGATGCTCTATATGCCCAATCTTGCATACCTTGATTGGTGAAAAACACTTCCCAATCGTGGCTAATCATAGCACTACAAGTGGCCTCTGGTATGATGATGGCTTCTACACTATCTATAAAGCTCTCGAAATACTCTATATTTTTCTTGCTCAAAGTCTCTACTGTGTAAGTGTCGCCTGTGAAGTATGCAGGAGCAGAACAACAGAGCTGATCTTTGGGTATAAAAGCATCTATGCCTAGCTCATCTAGTATCTCCATAAGGCTATCACCTATGGTAGTATAGTTGTAGTTGGCTAGACAACCTATAAATATAGCTACCCTTCTCTTGCCACCGCTATTTGTCTCCTCTGGATAAGTGTTTAGAAAGCTTGTCTTGCTTAGTGATGGCAAGAGTCTTCCACTCTTGATGATAGGCATCTTAAACCTAGGTATCATTCCACCTCTTTTGGTATCTTCACTAAATCCACAAGTACGAAATGTATATCCGAGCTTCATCATCAAATCCATCAACCATCTATGACGCAGTAGCGTAAAGAAGAGTCTCTTGAACCACGCTATACCAAACTTCTCTGCTATATCTGCTCTCACCTCTTCTATCACCATATCGGTAGGCAGAGAGTTTGGGCATACATCAGTACATGCTGTGCAGAGAAAACAGGTCTCAAATATATCTTTAGCGTTTTTGTCCAACTCCAATTGACCTCGCTGATATGCACCTAAGAGATCTATAAATCCCCTAGGCGATGTCACCTCGTCAGGATTGATCTGATGTATAGTGCAGACAGGTATACATTTGCCGCACTTGATGCACTCATCACTAGTCTTACTAAAGTTGAAGATATCTTCAGGTTCTTTCAAAATATAGTCCTTGCAAAATATAGTCCTTGATTTGATAGTGCGATTATATCATTTTGAGTTTAGATATGCCCTTTGTTGATGATAGGAGATGGAGAATTATCTATTTTCTTTGGCGAAAGCAGAGGCGTTCATATCTTGACCTCATTACAATCCGACCTCGGCTGAGATGTAACCGTGTTGCAGTCGAGGGCGAACGGTCACTATGCGGGGACACAGCTTTCATTCGCTTCGCTCATAAAACCAATGTCCCCTAACTGTATCGTTTCTAGACTAGGCTACTCCTGACTCTATCTTTTAAGGCTTCTTTTTTTTGAGTAGCTTTTTGTTTTCTGGATTGCTTAGTAGAGCTTCCATGGATCTAGCAGAGTCTACTATATCTGTCTCTGGCTTCTCCTCAGATGGTCTACTTATATTTATACTTATCGGATACTCTCCTACAAATACCTGCTTGATAGATAGTAGTGGTAGTGTCACCAATGCACCGAAGTTATCTTCTCCGAAACCAGCTTCAAAGCTGAAGTATCCATCTTCAAGTTTTGATGACTCATATGTGTATCCTGTCAGGATGAGGAGAACTGTAGCACCAAATCCATCGGATATATCTTTGGGCAACTCGGGATCAAAGTTGAGATACTCTGTCTCGCAAGCTACAGCAAACTCTTGATTGTTTTCAAAAAGGAACTCTATGGTATTGGCTAGATGAGAAGTTATCAGCTTTTGATAATCTTTTGACTGAAATAGATCGCTCTGCATGTTTTATGTCCTATTAAGATGTTGTCTGCTTGAGTTGTCCACCATCAAACAGTCTATATTTACAATTTTGAATTTTATCATAGCATTCATTATAGCAAAGTGTTCATAATCTGATATATCATTTTTATTTATATCATGTGTAGATAAGAAACCATTATCTAGCAACCTTTGACGAGTTGTGCCCTCTAGCAGAGGAGTTTTAGGAGTATACCATCTTCCATCTTTTGAAAATGCTACATTGGCTATAGTGGTATCTGTGATGAGTCCATCTCTCACTATCAGCAGATCGTCATAGTCCATATGTGGTAGAAGCAGACTATCTAGCTTTGTACGATCTGCATATTTGTACCTATATTCTATGTCGCTATCCACCACAGCAATTCGTCCTATCTCTCTAGGGGTGTATGGTATATACTCTACGGATTCTATATCTCTGCCATATATTACTCTACAACGATACCTAGCACTATCAGGAGGCGAGATGAGGTCAAGCAAATTTATCTCGTTATCCATACCATGCAACTCTTTTCGACTTCTATTTAATCGCCTGTTGTGATAGATAATATTCTCAACTTTCCCTGATACTATAGATATAGTCTCTAGCAACAGTGGGGAGGCACTACTCATCGAAAAGTTCTGTCGATAGGTATCTCTCTGCTGTATCGCATAGTATAGTGACTATGGTTTTGCCTCTGTTTTCTTTGCGTGAAGCTACATCAAATGCCGCTTGGAGATTGGCTCCTGATGATATGCCGACTAAAAGCCCCTCTTCTCTAGCTACTCTTTGTGCCATGTGAAAAGCATCATCATTGCTGACAGTCACCACTTCATCAAATATCTTGATATCTAGTATGGCTGGTACAAAACCTGCACCGATACCTTGTATCTTATGTGGTCCTGCTTTGCCCTGGCTAAGTATAGGTGAATTGCTAGGCTCTACTGCCACTGATTTGAGATGAGGTAATTTCTGTTTCAATACATCAGAAGTCCCCATTATGGTACCTCCAGTACCTACAGAAGCCACGAAGAAATCCAACTCACCAGCAGTATCATCATATATCTCTATGGCAGTTGTCTTTCTGTGTATATCTGGATTGTTTGGGTTTTGAAATTGGTGAAGCACTATGGCATCATCTAAGCTTTTTTGTAATTCATGTGCCTTGTTGATCGCTGCACCCATACCTCCTGATGCAGGAGTCAACACTAGCTCTGCACCTAGATACTTCAGCAACTTGCGTCTCTCTATACTCATAGATTCTGGCATGGTCAGTATCAATTTCAACCCTTTGGAGGCACATATCGCAGCCAATCCTATGCCTGTATTGCCACTCGTAGGCTCTATGATAGTCGTACTCTCTATGATGCTACCATCTGCTATCGCCTCCTCTATCATGTTTAGTGCTATGCGATCTTTGACTGAGCTTGTAGGGTTCATAAACTCGCACTTGCCAAGTATAGTAGCTCCGCTTTCCTTGGAGAGTCTGTTGAGTCTCACTAATGGTGTATTGCCTACTAGGTCTGCTATGGAGTTGGCTATCATCTTTTATCCTTTTTCTTTCCTAATATATCTTTCGCCTCTTGTGCTAAAGGTCTAAACTCATACGCTTCATCATCATAACACTCTATGATACCACTTTGCATGTCATAGTACCAGCCATGCAAAAATACTTTTCCCTCATCTACTCGTCTCTTGACGGCAGGATATGTCAATAGATTTTCGAGCTGAAATATCACAGAAACCTTTTCTGTATATCTCAATAGTTTCTCTTTGTCATTTTTGTTTTCGCTCATCATAGCCACCTTTTTGGGTGCTTCTCCTAGCTCTAGCCACTTGATGGTATGTATGTTTTCATCTGTTTTTGGTATATCTTTATATAGGGCAGCGATAGCTCCACAGTCTGAGTGACCACAGACTATGATATCGGTCAGACCCAATACGCTGATAGCATACTCTATGGCTGATGCTGTGGCATGGTAGTTGTCATTTGGCTGATAGGGAGCTACGAAGTTTCCTATATTTCTGATGATGAAGAGGTCTCCTGGTTTGCTATCTGTGATCATGGCTGGCATGACTCTGGAGTCGCTACACCCTATGAAGAGTGCTTTTGGATCTTGTCCATCTTCGTAGAGACTGTTAAATCTACTCTCATTTTGCTTGAACTTGACAGAGCGAAACTTCTCATGCCCTTTTGCAAACTCTTGTATCTTTTGGTCTGGCATACTCTAAACCTCCTCTGCTATATCTACTATACTGTATGGTAATTTTTCACCTGCATACATCGGCACAACTCCACCATAGTTATCTGGCACTATGAACTCTCTCCTCTCTAATGTCACTATCTTTTTGATGGGTTCAACACCGTATATATCTATCGCATTTGTAGAGACAAATTTTTGTAGATTGTCCATTGATGCACCGTTTTCATCAAAGAGTTGAACCAATCTCTGTAGTGCTATAGGGGCTGTAAACACCCCTGCAGCACAGCCACAAGACTCTTTTGCTTCTCTAGGGTGAGGTGCCGAATCACTACCAAACATCACCTTGGGGTGTGCCTCTAGTGCTACTCTCAATAGTGCCTCTCTATCTTCTGGTCTCTTGGCTATAGGCTTGCAAAAGAGATGTGGTTGTAGCATTCCACCTGCGACATCATCTAGCGTGATGAGGAGATGATGCAAAGTAATAGTAGCATATAGATTGTCAAACTTATCTAACGCTTCCACGCTCTGAGCTGTCGTGATATGCTCCATTATTATTGTAAGATTTGGAAAATTTGATGCCAGCTTCTCGTAGATAGGTACAAACTCCGCTTCTCTATCCATCACGAAACCATTGGTCTCTCCATGTATACATAGCGGTATACCCAAATCACTCATAGCCTCTAGCGTATCCCTAAGCTCTTCTACTTCAAATCCACTCACGCCACCGTCTGAATTGGTGGTGATACCTGCTGGATATAGCTTGATGGCTGTGATCT
>WFMX01000294.1 GCA_015488875.1 Campylobacterota bacterium
CTACTATATCAAAGGGTATTTTACTCTCTTGAATTTCTATATAACCATTACTAATTACAGAGTAATCTTTAGGAAGAGAACTTTTTAGATACGAAACTACCTCTTTTTGTGCTAATTGCCCAAGTGAATTAGCAGTTGCTCCACCTGTTATTCTACTCACATTGATATATCGTTGTTTTACAAACTTCTCTAGTATGTCAGCCTTGCCCAAAAGTGTACCAATCTCACATTTAGACAATCCTGCCTCTTCACTTACTGTAGAAGTTGAACCAAACATTAAAATCACAATCATATCTTTGTATATATCACTTAATGGTTGAACACTATTTAATCCCTCTCCATCCATAAATAATTTTTTATTACCCAATCCACGAACAGGAAGAGTGTTGAACTCATACTCAAAGTTTTTTGCTTCCCAAATAAAGTTTATAAGATATTTTCCATTCTCATTTTTAAAAACATCATCAAAAGAGCAACCAAGTCGTTGAATTGGTTCTCCTCCATAATCTGCCAATACTGATAGATGTTTTAAAAACAGATTTGCAGGAAACTCTGATGCTTCTAAAAGGTCAAAAACTTTAAATGGATTGGCTTTTGATAAAGAAATGATGTGTAGAAAGTCGTCTTGTGTCTCTAAAAGTTTTGGGATAATACTAATATTGGCATTTGCTTCATTTAACTGTGCAGACCACCATAGTGTGGCTTTTGATTCTAGATCTTTGATACCTCTTTTATAGTTCATATATCTCCTTGACATCTACTATGTTATCTTCTTTATCATAAATATTTATTTATCGATTGTATATAAGTCATAATATTTGGATATTTTTGGTTTGACATCCACCTGTAGTCAATTATAACATAAAGTATCCAAATATATCTCCTAAAGATATTTTGTCTTGTCTGTCATATCTTCAAAATATTTTGGAGTGTATAGCAATTTTAAAACCCATACAGAGACAAAAATCGAAAATAACTACCATAGCTAAAAAAACTCTGCTATAATTCGTAGAAGATAGAAGAAGATGTGTCACAGTGATCTGCTCTTGTGTTTTAGTATATGCTGGAGCTTATCTATTGACGAAAGGTGGGGTTGATGAAGTGGAAGGTTGATATAGGTGGTATATTGTCACCTATGACTATATTGGGTGCTGTAATGCAAAAGCCAAATACTATAGCTTATCCTGATGTGCAGAAGGCTACAGCGGTAGGGTATAGAGGTTTTCATACCAATCTACTGACGGATTGTATAGGGTGTGCGAATTGTCAAGATGTTTGTATGAATAATGCTATAGACATGATCAAGACAGACAAAGAGTATAATGCCAAAAATAACTCTCAATGCATTCCTAGGATAGATTATGGTCGGTGCTGTTGGTGTTCGCTATGTACTGATGTATGTCCCCCTAGCTCTCTCAAGCTAGACGAGGAGTATCTAGGTATCACAAAACATGCTTCAGATATGTTATATATGCCAAAAAATAGATAAGGGGTTGATATGAGATTTTGGTTTTGGACTATATTTTTGTTTTTATTGTGGATAGTTTTGAGTGGTTCGTTTGCACTCGACAATATAGCTATAGGGGCTGGTATAAGTCTGATGGTGACTCTGTTTTACACGAAGCTGTTTGCTGGAGATAGGGATTTTGTACATATCAATCCTAAATGGCTCATCAACTATCTCTTTGTACTTCTCAAAAATTTACTCATATCAAATTGGCAGATAAATAGACGGATATTGGGCAAAAAGATAAATATATCTCCTGCTATAGTGGCTGTAGAGACTACACTAGAGGAGGATTGGAAGAAGCTACTACTTGCTAACTCTATCACCCTTACGCCTGGTACCATGACACTAGATGTCAAGGGCAATACACTCTTTATACATGCTATAGCTTATGATGAGATAGAGGACAAACATGATATCATCAGAGAGTTTGAAGAGGCGATAGCAAAGATTTGAAATTGGCTACAGACAAATCTATCAAAAGAGCATTGGATAGAGAGGTAAAAGAACGCAATACACTAAATGAGTTGTCATACGAAAGACCCGATCCGTTGATAGTAGCATCACGATATATGGATGAGACTATATCCCTCATCTCTGCTCTATTTGCTTACGGTAATGCTCATCAGATAGTCAAATTTCTCGATACATTAGAGTTCGACCTATTGAATGAGAGTGAAGATACTATAGCTAGTGAACTATCACGACACTATTATAGATTTCAAAAACCTGAAGATGTCATAGCTATCTTTGTAGCACTTAGGAGATTGAAAGATGTCGACAGCATAGAGGATATATTTCATAAAGGCTATCAAAGAGAAGAGAGTGTGCTAGATGGGCTTTGGAGCTTTATAGATACTCTGTCATTCATCTACCCTAGGGATACGCAAGGTTATAGATTTTTGATAGGCTCGATCCCAAAGAGGATGAGTAGTGCAGGAACTTACAAACGATATATGATGTTTTTGCGGTGGATGGTGCGTAAAGACAATCTCGATATGGGATTATGGCAAAAGATAGACAAAAAAGATCTCATCATACCATTGGATACGCATACTTTTAAGGTATCACAAAAGATAGGACTCCTTGATAGAAAAACCTACGATATGAAAGCAGCTATACAACTCACTGATAAGCTGAGAGAGTTCGATCCACTTGATCCTGTGAAGTATGATTTTGCACTATATAGGCTAGGTCAAGAGAGATTGGTGTGACAATGATCAATCTTGACTCTCCTCTTTTTGTATCTTCTTGATATACTTCAGACAACACTTGCCACTAGGACTCCTGAGGTCGCATCTACTACCATAATTTTCTATGCGTATATTTATCTTTTTGACTACGGAGGGTTCATATAGCTCTGTTTTGAGATAATTGTAGCAGAAACATATGGCAGATTGTGGTGAGCTGTTTTTTTTGAACCCTATCTCTTTGTTGATCATTCTATCTGTAAATATCTCTCCATCACTATAATAGATCGTATCGCACTCAGGAGTAGCACAGTAAAAATAGATTGCTTTACCCATCCTACTAATATCTTTGACATGGTGCATCATAGTATCGTTTTGGACTCTCGATCCCCTGATCTTGCAATTTGGACACTTCTGTGCTATAAAAAACATCTCTTTAAATCCTTTAAAATTTACTTGATTATATTGAATTCTAATACTATTTATCTTGGCGACTGGTAGTTGCATGATGACTATATGTCGTCTACGGCTTTAAACTAATGAAATTATAACAATCTTTCCTAAAAAGTGGGTATCTAGTTGTTTTTATAGTACAATATGTGTATAATCTCAAACTATAATCATATGGCATTGAAGATATCATTTCAGTGAATTTTGCAAAATGTTTAAATAGCAAGATATTATTAAAGAAACAATAGACAACAGAAGGACAAAATAGTGAAATATTTAGGATTTATATCGCTTATGACAGTGATGGCGTTTGCGGACTTCACTTTGGTATACAAAATGGATAATATGATCAATGAGATCATAGAGTATAAAGATGCCGACAATGTAAAGCTCTCATACACTATAGATGATGATGATGAAAATCTCACAGATGTAGGTCAATACCTCATAAATGGCAGACGATATAGTGTACTTCGTGAAGATGGTAACTTGACATATATGGATATGGACAAGACAGAGGAGAAGACAGAAGAGTTGACAGAGGAGCTGAACCTTACAGGCGTAGATTGCGAAGCCAACATCACTAAGCCCTTTTTTGAGATATTGCAAAAGAAAGGGGAGAAGATAGTAGCAAGTATCAAAGGTGAAGTGTGGGAAGTAGAGTCAGAAGAGGATGGAGAGAAATACAAAGAGGATATAGTAGTCACTAGCGATAAAGATTTAGTGGATGCAGTGACCAGATCTTTCAAGATACTCAAAAAATTTGGAGAGGGTCCCTACGGTAGAGAGATAGGTCCAGATGTGGAGTCTATGATGTTTGTAGAGAAGGGTTTTGTACTGATGCAAGCAGAGGGTATACGGTATGTCAAACTCGACCACAAGAAAATACCCGAAGGCACTGTCAGGCTACCAAAAAATGCTGTAGATAGCATGAAAAATCTCCCAAAGTTTACTGATGAAGAGAGAGAAGAGGGCAAAAAACTACTCAAAGAGGTACTAGAAGAAGATATGCTAGATGAAGATATGGTGGAGGGAAATGAATCATGTGTGCCAGACAAATAAGATCTATACTGCTAGTGCTATCTCTACTGTCATCTGCGGAGGCTTATACCACATTTAAGGTTTTTGATGTCAAGAGAGCTATCATAAACTATAAGATTAAAGGTAAGGGCAAGATAGCACAAGATAACTATCTGTCTATAGATGGTAACTCTTCACTCGTTTTTGATGATTGGGGTATGCGTAAGCTCTATAAAGAGAAATATGTGGAGACTACCAAGGGGTCCGTAGCAAATAGCAGAACTATATTCACCTTATATCTGGATGATAGGGGTGACATAAGCAAAGTCGACTTCAAAAACAAAAAAATCAATAAAAGAGAAGACCTCATAGTCAAAGCGGCCATCAAAAATGGAGAAAATTTATATCAAAAACAAATAGAGGATATGAAAGCCAAAGGAACCAATATAGACACCTCTGTAGTATTGGGATATCCATGTGCCGTATGGTTATACAAAAGTAAAAAAAGATGTATATATAAGGGCATATCACTCAGGGAGGAATCTATGGTATCAGGCATCAAAGTTGTCAAAGAGGCAATATCTATAGATTTTGATAGCAACTTCTCCAGGGATGCTTTTGTTTTGCCAAATTTCAAAGAAGACAAACAGAATGGTTTCTTGATGAAAGAGAAGAGAGATACGCACTCTCGAAATATCAAAAAGATCAAAGAGATCGTAAAAGATGAGATATCCACCACAGTCGAAGTAGATGCAGAAGATGTAGAATTAGATAGTGGTACAGAGATCACTGAAGAGGTGTTCCACGACCAAAAATCTCTACTACCCAAACTATTCAATGAGATGAAAGAGGCTCGTGTATGCTTGGAGTATGCGGAAAGTAGAGTCTCTGCAAATACTTGTATGGAGAAACTTGTAGATATAGAAGAGAAGATCAGTGGGAAAAAGAGTAGAGATAGAGATATTGTCATATGGACAGATATAGCAAAAGAAGATAAGCTCGATGAGTTTGAGTTTGCCATAATGGATATGAAGAGAAGGATGCCTTGTATACGAAGAAGTCAAAACTTTGTAGATCTGTCACGATGTATGAGTGATTTGGATGAAGAGTAGAGTTGAAGTTTTATCGTATATATATTGAGCTTACCAATATATGTGGATTGAGCTGCTCCTTCTGCCCTACCAAGGAGCTAGCATCTCAAAATATGGATTTGAAGCTCTTTGATTCTATCATTTCGCAAGCTCGCAACTACACAAAAGAGATAGCTTGTCATGTCATGGGTGACCCTATGACCCTAGCAAACTTGGATAGCTATCTCGATATCATTCACCAACACGACATGAAAGCTCTACTGACCACAAGTGGCTACTATCTCAAAAAGCAGAGTCTTGATAGACTCTTTCACCCCGCTATAAAGCAGATCAACATCTCTCTAAACAGCTTCAATAAGAACGATACCGCATATAGCTTAGAGCAGTATCTTCAGCCTATATTAAAATTGTGTAGCGAGAAGATAGAGAGAGATAGTGAGATATTTATCAACCTCCGCCTGTGGAATCTAGATGATGAGATGAGTGAGAGAGAGTTCAATCTAAAGCTGTTTGAGCATCTATCGAATCACTTTGATATAGAACTAGATATAGATACTATCCATAGAGATAGCGTGAGATCCATACGGCTAGACTACAAGATACTGCTACACTTTGACCACTACTTCGAGTGGCCATCACTAGGCAACCCTCACTACGGCGATGGCACTTGCCAAGGTCTCAGCTCACATATAGCCATACTAGTGAGTGGTACAGTAGTACCATGCTGTCTCGATAGCGATGGTATCATAGAGCTAGGTAATCTAAAGGTAGATAGACTAGATGATATACTAAAAAGCAGTAGAGTCTTATCTATCAGAGATGGATTTGATCGCTCTATAGCAGTAGAAGAGCTATGCCAACACTGTTCATACAAGGATAGATTTAACTAACTCTATACCAAACCTCAAATATACGAACCTTGCATTATCATAGAGCTAATGAAATAAAATTTAAGAGAAATTCACTTAATTCTTGATACAATAATATAAATTAATAGTTGGAGTTCACCATGCAAACAATATCAGTAGAGATTCAAGATACTTATATAGAAGAC
>WFMX01000295.1 GCA_015488875.1 Campylobacterota bacterium
ATATAAAAGTGAGCAAATAGTGACTTTTCAATAAAATACAATAACTTAAGCGGTAATTATTTTATAGTTTCTATTTACTTTTAAACACATTCATCACATCCAATAGTGTCACACTACCCTCATCCTTTATCAATCCATTGGTTGATGGTCTAAATATAGACTCCAATATGAGTCCTCTATCTGTCCCACTCAATCCTCCTCCCTCTTTGATGAGAGCTAGATAAGTGACTATCATCGTCTCTTTTTCATAAGCCTCCTCTTTGAGATGGAGATTGCTAAATATGATCTTTAGAACTATCCTAGCCATCCAGACAAGAAGAGAGAGTATCAATAGTGACTCTACGATACGCATCGCTATATATTTCGTAGTGCTACCGACCGTATGGCTCTTGATGTTTTTCAGCTCACTAGTGATATTGACATCATCCACATATATCTTATCAAGTTTTTGTAGATTGGCAAGAGTCAGCACCATGAGCAGTCCCACCATCAATACAAAGACTATAGATAGCATCATAGCCAATCTTCTATGCTTCAGCTTCTTTTCACTCCAATAGCTTTGGCTCGCGTAGAGTCTACTCTCCTCCTCTATAGCTCTTTTGGTATCGAGAAACTCTTTTTTTGCCGATTCTAGCTCCTCTGTCGCATAGGATATTTTCGCTCTGTACTCATCATAGTTTAACTGGCTATCTCTGTGTAGTTTTTCAAGTTCTTGCCTAACATCTTCTAGCTCTATGGATGCCGTAGTTCTAAATCTCTCTATAGAATCCCCAAAAGAGTCTATCAGCTTATTGAGTGTATCTATGGTATGATAAAAATTACTCTTTTTTGCACTAGGTTTTTCATAATTTTCATCATCGTATAGCTCCAAAAATAGATCCGTGAAGTCGCTCATGATATGAAGATACTTCATAAATAGCTCACGACTACTCTCTATCTCCTCGTCACTTCTCTCTTGAAAAAACTCTATAACTCTCAATATCCTATGATAGTAGTCAGCCTCATTGTCTCTATAGAAATTGCTTCTAGTGTCTTTGAGTGCCTTTATACCATAAACTACCGAAAAGAGTCTATCTTGCTGATCATTTTGTGCCACTATATATACCTAATCCTCAACAAAAATCTGAAAGAGTTCCACTCTTGACAGCTTCGTAACTCTCTACACCTACTAGCTCTTTGACTATAGCTAAAGCGAAACAGATAGCAGTACCTGGACCTCTTGATGTCATCACCTTGCCATCTATCACAACCTTCTCTTTGTCACTATAGCCATCATCACGGATCTTCTCCTCTACGGATGGGTAGCAGGTGTAGTTATGGCTTAGTACACCTGCTACATGCAATGCATATGGAGCAGCACACATTGCACTTACCCATTTATCACTATCTTTGAACTCTCTAAGAACTCTTTGGACTATAGCATTTTCCGCTAGGCGGTTAGTCCCACCCCATCCACCAGGTAGTACTATCATGTCAAAATCATCCACCACTATGCTTTTGATAGATATGTCAGCTTGTACTGTGATGCCATTAGCACCCAATACCAAGTCTGTCTCAAACTCACCATCCAAATATGCACTTCGCACATCTATGCCGCCCCTACGCATGATATCTATCAACGAAACAGCCTCTATCTCTTCAAATCCTTCTGCCAAAGGTATCAATACGCTCGCCATGCCTGCTCCTATATGATGATTATCCAACCACTATAATAAAATTATATAGTTTTAGATTACTGCCATAATGATATCATAGTTGCTCTGATATAATGGTCAAATATGTTATAATTTTATATATTTAGCTTGTATATAGAGAATAATAAATAGATAGCTTTATCACAAACACAATAGGATACTAATTGAAAGAGAAAAAACCGTTAAAGATTTTGCATTTTAGTGATATACATGTAGATATGCTTATTCGACATATCAAATGGAGAAATCTACTTAGCAAACGAGCGATAGGTGCCATAAATCTATTAAGAGGAAGGTCCAAATACTTCGACAATGCAGAACAGAAGATGCATGCACTCATAGAGTTTAAAGAACGAAATCATATAGATATAGTCATCAATAGTGGTGACTATACTGCATTGGGCTTGGAAGAAGAACTCAAAATCGCCAAAGAGCTAGTGGAGCCACTAATGCAACCTCCTCAGAGATATATCACTGTACCTGGGAACCATGATATATATGTACATGAGGGCAACAGCCATTATAGATTTTCAGAGCAGTTCTGTTCAGTATTGCAAAATGATCTACCCGAATATTGTAGTGGCGGTCATTGGCCTCTCGTGAGGCTTATAGGGGATGATTTGGCTATAGTCGCCATCAATAGTTCACGACCAAATATGCTTCCTTGGAAATCAAACGGTATGATACCCATAGAGCAACTAAAGTCGCTAGATAAACTACTAGATGACGATAGGATGAGAGATAGGAAGATACTAGTAGTCACTCACTATGCACCAAAGCTCTCAAATGGAGAGGATGATAGCAGGCTTCATGGACTGAACAACTCTGATGAGTTTCTCAAAATATGCAGCAAGATAAAATCAGGTGCTATACTATGTGGACATATACATAAGCCATATTGTATCTATCCTGAAAGCATAACGATACCTATATACTGTGCAGGTAGCAGTACCATGGAGGGTCATGAGAGTGCTTGGATCTATGAGGTCTATGAGAATGAGTTGAAAGCTTATCCTATCCGATGGAACGGTGAAGAGTATTATACTCTAGCAGCATTGGAGTAAGCATGGATGAAATAATACGATTTTGCGGTAGGGTCTAGTATAGTCTGCCGAAAAACATTGTTTATTCACATTTTTGATTTCCACTATTTGGATATACAAAAACGATATAGTTAGGGGACATTGGTTTCGTGAGCGAAGCGAACGGAAGCTGTGTCCTCGTATAGAAATTGTTCGACCTCG
>WFMX01000296.1 GCA_015488875.1 Campylobacterota bacterium
AAGCCACACATCCGATAATAGGATAAATAATGACTTATTTGTATAAAATGCGTAACATCAGTTACCAATAGACAGATAAAGCAATAAAGCAATAAAGGAATAAAGGGTAGAGTAGAAAACAGGCAAGCCACCAACATATAGCTGGCACTTCTCCAATTTCCCCTCATCAAACCGTGCATACAGTTTTCCCGTACACGGCTTTCCGATAATCTTCTTTTGCAAGCATTCACTTGCGTGACATTGACCAAGGAGCTTGTGCTGGTATTTTATACAATCCCAGCTTGTTATGCAAGTACTCTGTAGGAAATCTTTTATACCCAATAGTTTGCACTCTATGTTTTCGACGCAAATATATTCTTACTCTACTCTGTAGATAATTGTCCATTTTCTGCATACTATTGCTACAGTTACCATAGTAGAAGTAGTTTCTCCATCCTCTTGCTACTCTATTGACTTTTGATATTATATCTTCAGTCTTAGTGGGTAACATATTTCTCCCTGTTACGCTTTTGATTTTTGCTTTGAAGTTGACTTCTGCTTTAGCAGAGGGTACAATCAGAGGAAATCTTTTGCCTGTTTTTGGGTTGACTTTTGTTGTAATGGTAAATCCAAGAAAGTCAAAGCTCTCTTGTTTTGCATCAACAATACTTGTCTTTTGAGAGTTGAGTGTAAGTTCTAAGCTATCTAGCAGTACTTTTACCTCACTAAGTATCTGATTATGGTTGAATGGATTTTTGCACAAGATTACAAAGTCATCTGCATATCTCACAATCTTTGCACCATATCGCTCAAACATCTCTTTTTGTTTCCAGTATGTATCTAGAACATCAAGATAGATGTTGGCTAACAGTGGAGATATGACTCCACCTTGTGGTGTACCGTGGGTATGGTTCTTTGTATATCTTCTCTTTCCATTACTTAGCTCTTCAACTATAGGGGCTTTAAGCCACTGTTTGATAAGTCTCAGAATATTTTTATCTACTACTCTTTTGGCTACTAGTGATAGCAGTTGCTTATGCGATATGGTATCAAAGTATTGTGACAAATCTGCATCTATAACAGTAGTATGCCCATATACTAAATTCTTCTCTATATCTTCAATAGCTTGATGGGCATTTCTCTTTGGTCTAAAACCATAAGAGTTCGGCTCAAAGTCTGCTTCGTAAATAGGTTCAATAACTATTTTAGTAGCCATTTGAACAATTCTATCTTTTAGTGTAGGAATACCAAGAGGTCTTTTCTGCCCGTTTGATTTGGGGATATAGACTCTCTTGATAGCATTGGGTTTATACTCCTTACTTTTTAGTTCTTGTGATAACTCCTTGATATAATTTTCTACACCATATTTCTCTATATCTGCATAAGATACACCATCAATTCCAGGTGCACCTCTATTATGCTTGACTAGATTATAAGCGTGAGTTAGTATATCGATTCGATATACCTTGTCATACAAGGCATAGTACCGAAAGTCACTTGTCTGTTTGGCTTTGCAATATAGTTTTCGTTGCAGTTTCTGAATGTTTAGTGGAGTTTTTAGCATTTGCAATCTCCTATTCCTTATTTGCTCTAAAAAAACACGATTAAAGTAGAGTCCCTTTCCTCTTTCAAAGTTATGTTGTCTTTGAAATACAAGCGGTACTATGAACTCCTCCGACTCCCTCATAAACCCAATAGAATTTCGCTTAGCTTATATCTATTAGTTATCATTTACAAGGGTCTCCCACATTATCTCTCAAAACCTCTTATACATATCATCCCTGCTACCCCGAGAGTCCATCTACCTTGGATAGTGTATATCGTCCGTCAGGCTGGACAAGCCAATTTTAGTAGATGTATCAGCCTTCCCCTTCTGACCAGAAGGTCGGCAACTCTATAACAACTTACGAGGCTACTTGTAGGTTCACTTTCGTTACAATCTGCATAATCGCTCGACTCACCTAGTGAGCCTTTGTCAAAGAACTTAATGCTATAAATTACTCTATAACACCTCTTTCAAGCTACATAGCGAACTATCAATTCTATGGTTGGACTTTAACCAACTGATTTTGAGCCTTTTGTGGCATACGGTCAGGTGATGCTGATGCTATATTTTGTCCTCTGAATTATCCTCTGTATAACGGTGTTACAGTTGAGCCGAGGTCAGGTTATTCATGATGCATTCCGCTACGCTCCACGCATCACAAATCACCAGACCCCTATCGTGTAAAGCCGTCTCGTCCAAAAAAATGCTTCCTTCTAAAAATCAAGACAACCTATCTCTGAAATCTTCATACCCAAACTCTCTCGCTATCTCTATACTGCCATCCGAATGAAGTATGCAGATAGATGGCAACCCTATACCGTTGAATGTAGTAGCCTTGACCATAGTGTAGTGCATTTGATCTTCAAATATCACTCTATCACCTATCTCCAATGGCTCATCAAAGCTATAGTCTCCCATCACATCACCTGCGAGACAGCTATTGCCACTCAATCTATAGCTATATCTTTTGACACCTACATCACTAGCTCCTCTCACCTCTGCACGATAGGGCATGATGATAGTATCTGGCATGTGTGCCTCTGCTGATATATCCAATATAGCTATATCTATGCCATTGTGTACTAT
>WFMX01000297.1 GCA_015488875.1 Campylobacterota bacterium
GCTAAACTGCAACACGGTTATGCTACAGTCGAGGTCAAACAATTTCTATACGAGGACACAGCTTCCGTTCGCTTCGCTCACGAAACCAATGTCCCCTAATTGTTAGACCCATACCACTTCTACCATCGAAAAATGAGGAATGGGATATGAGCTTATTTGGGTGTTTTTCGACAGGCTACGGCTGACCCTTTCCCTTATTTCGACACCCTGTACCGTACATATATAACTCCTCTCTATCCATAGAAGACCAAAGCTCCCAAACTACCTAAATATATAACCCATTTTCTCTAAGCTATCTTGTATCTTGTCTGCTATATCACCCTGAAACTCCATGCTGTTATCTTTGATGGTTCCACCAGTAGCTACTTGTTTTTTGAGAGTTTTTAGTACTATTTTTAAGTCATCCTTGGAGAGATGAAATGGTTTGACTATGGTCACCACTTTTCCTCTTCGCTTCTCTTTTGCGAAGTAGAGCTGATGTCTGTTCGGCTCTTTTGCCTCTATGGTTTCGCTCTGCTTACTCTTTTTTCTGTTGTCTGATTGCCACTCATCTCCAAAGTCGGCACCCATCTCAAATAGATTTTTATGCATCAATTATACTCCGTATCAAATAGTATACCCAATATAGTCATAAGCAGCAAGAGAGCGACAAATATCTTATATAATATATCATCACTTGGTAATCTCATACTGCTCCTTTGAGGGATATATTATCCTCTGAGAGTGTCACTCACCATAAATGATAGCTCTAGTGCTTGATTGGCATTGAGTCGTGGGTCGCATTGGGTGTGGTATCTGCTAGATAGATCATCTGCTGTGATGGCACATGATTGACTACCTGTACACTCTGTCACATTTTCGCCAGTCATCTCTAGGTGTATGCCACCTGCTATAGTGCCTTCGCTCTCGTGGACTTTGAAAAACTGTTTCACCTCTCTGAGGATATTGTCAAAATCTCTAGTCTTGTAGCCTGTCGAACTCTTCTCTATATTGCCATGCATAGGGTCACAACTCCACACTACTCTTCTACCCTCTGCTTTGACTTTGCGAAGTAGTGCTGGGAAGTGATCTTCTACTTTGTCGGCACCCATTCTCACTATTAGATTTAGTCTACCCTCTTCATTCTCTGGATTGAGTGCATCTATTAGCTTGATGAGTTCATCCTCTTTCATGCTAGGACCTACTTTGCAACCTATAGGGTTCTTGATACCACGGAAGTACTCTATGTGTGCATCATTCAAGCCCCTAGTACGATCACCTATCCATAGCATATGGGCCGAGCAGTCATACCAATCCTTTGTGATACTATCTCTTCTAGTAAGAGCTTCCTCGTAGTTGAGTAGAAGTGCCTCATGTGATGTATATAGTGTAGTTTGGTGTAGTTGTGGTGTGTTTTTGCTATCTATACCACAAGCTGCCATAAACTTCATAGATCTATCTATCTTTTCGCTAAGCTCTTCATATTTTTGACCCAATGGAAAGCCTTTGATGAAGTCTAGGTTCCATCTATGTACTTCATTGAGATCTGCTAATCCACCTCTGGAAAATGCTCTCAATAGGTTCATCGTGGCTGATGATTGGTGATATGCTTGTATCAGCTTCTTTGGATCAGGTATACGAGCTTTGGATGTGAACTCTATATCATTGACTATATCGCCTCTATAGCTAGGTAGCTCTACTCCATCTATGGATTCAAAGTCACTACTCCTAGGCTTGGCAAACTGTCCTGCGACTCTTCCGACCTTTATGACCTGCTTGCCAGATGAGTACATCAAGATCATGTTCATCTGTAGCATTAGCTTAAATAGATTTTTGATGTTGTTTGCACCAAATGAGGAAAAACTCTCAGCACAATCGCCACCTTGAAGTAGAAACGCCTCTCCTCTGCCAACCCTAGCAAGATCCTCTTTGAGATTGCGTGCTTCACCAGCAAAAATCAGTGGAGGATAACTAGCAAGTTCCGCTTCTACGCTCTTCAATAGTTCTAAATCTTGGTATGTAGGTTGCTGCTTGATAGGAAAATCTCTCCAACTACTTGGACTCCAACTCATCTTATATCCTTCTAAAATGGGATTACCCCAAAAATAAATTTGGAGATTATACCTTATAAATTACAAATTACAAATGAAATTTGGATATAATTGAATAGATGATGTTAAATTGTAGTTTTATTACCACACAAAGAGGAGGGTTGCGACTATGAAAAGATACGAATTTATCCAATGGAGAGTGTTGCTATTGATGCTTATACTGATCTCTAGTGTAGCATGGGGAGACAAAAACAAAGAGGTCTCAATCACTAGTGTGTTTGAGCAAGCCTCAAAGAACTCTATGGCTCTCTGTGCAAAACTTAGCCAATACTCTTATAGCTCCGATACTACAAAAGCAAAAGAGTATATCAGGCTTACGCCAAATCACCACTATACTCTGTCTATAGATTATGATGGCATATGCCTCAAAGGATTGAAGCCTAGGACTACTTATTCGTTCGCTATCAACAAGGCGATACCGCTAAATAAACACCAACTAGATAGGGATTATAGGTTTACCAAGACTACTACAGATTATGAGCCTAGCTATAGCTTCAAAGATAGTGGATATATACTACCTGCAAAGGGTGAGATATCAATACCTATAGATAGTACCAATGTCAAAGAGTTACAAATATCTCTATATCGTATCAATACCAAAAACCTCATATCGAAGATAAATGATTATGGGCTTATCCGCTCTATATATAGCTATACACTCGACAAAATAGCCTCTACGGATGGCTATCTACTTTGGCAAAAAAAGATCAAGATTAGACCAAAGCTAAATCAGGTAGCTACTACTGCCTTGCCAGTGGGCGACTTCCTTAAAGATAGAAAGCCAGGCGTTTATATATTGAGTGCCTTGATGGTAGATGAAGATGGCAAAGTGGTAGAAGAGTATGACTCTAAGATACAGTGGTTTATGATATCTGATATAGGTCTCTATACGCTTCGTTCTGATGATGGTATGACTGTGTATACCAGAGAGATATCGACTGCAAATAGGTATGATGGGGTGAAAGTAGAGCTAGTATCCAAAAATAATGAGATGCTATATAACACCACTAGCAAAGATGGAGTGGCACACATACCTGAGAGTGTACTCGGTGGCAAAAATGGACTCAAGCCAAAAGCTATATACGCATATGGAAAAGATGGTGACTTCTCTGTGATAGATCTAAGCAGGCAACCACATGATTTGTCAGATAGAGGTGTGCAGGGTCGTGAAAACCCTGGTAAATATGATGCCTTTATCTATAGTAATAGAGGGATATTTAGACCTGGTGAAACTATATCCATATATATGCTTGTTCGTAACAGTTTGGCAGAAGCTTCAGCAGATACGAAGTTGTCACTGAAGCTGTTTGACTCTAAGGGCAAAGAGGTACTATCCAAGATGGTCACAACAGACAAGCTAGGTGAAAAAGATATATCAATACCTATCTCTCAATCTGCAAGCAGAGGTAGATGGCATCTCAAACTATATGCAGGTGGCAGTCAACCTGTTGGTAGGATTTCATTTTTAGTAGAGAACTTTGTGCCACCAAAGATAAAGATAGATATGAATGATAAGGTAGGTATCATTACTCCACAAAGCAATATATCTCTCAGTGGTGTAGCACGATATCTCAATAACTCACCACTAGCCAATGCTATCGTAGAAGTTACAACTATGCAATATCAGACAAAAAATCCATTCAAGGGCTATGGCTCCTACCATTTTGGTGACATCGAAGATAGGTTTATCAATAGATTTACAGACAATGGTAGCTATAGTACAGACGATAATGGCAGATTTGTCATACCTATAAAACTAGGTGATATACCTGAACATACTGTGCCTATATCTGCACACATTACGATATCTGTCAGTGAGCCAGGTGGCAGACCAGTGGAGAAAATACTAGATATACCTATAGATGATAGAGATGGATTTGTGGGCATCAAGCCTCTCTTTGAGAATGATGCCGTAGATTTGGAGTCTAAAGCTCTATTTGATATAGTCTACCTGCGACACGCTAAGCCTCTAGCCAAAGAGCTGAAATATAGAGTCATAGAGGAGCGTGTGCATTGGAGTTGGATATCGCAAGATGGTCAGTGGGAGTACGAGAAGAGCTATAGTGATGGCGACGATGTCATCAAAGATACTTTATTTTCCACAAATGACGAGCCGACACAGCTGAAAGTTCCCAAGCTTGACTGGGGCAGTTATAGATTGGAGATTATGGATGGCTCTAGTGCTGAGATGCTATCGACATATAGATTTAGTGTCGGATATGAGGAGAGTATCTCCAAATCATCACCCGATAGATTACCTTTATCTATAGATAAGCAGTCCTACTCTATAGGCGATAAGGTACGAGTATATATCACACCCAAATTTTCTGGTCCTATGATGGTCTCTGTAGCCAATCACAATATAATAGATACTAAAAACATAGATGTCACTGTAGGTCAAGAGATAGAGCTAGAGTTCACTGTAGATGAGAGCTGGGGCAGTAGTGTCTATATATTGGCTACTGCATTTAGAGCTCAGAGCAAACGGCTAGGAGCCAACAGAGCCATAGGTTTGGCACATCTAAAGGTAGTAGATCCACGGAAGATCATAGATATATCACTAGAGTATCCATCGAAAGTAAGGTCATCAAAGCCTGCCAAGATCAGAATCAAGGCGACTGGTAGCAGTCTCAGCAATCCTACATACTTCACTATCGCAGCAGTAGATGATGCAGTACTACGACTCACAAACTACCAAGCACCTGATCCAAAAGCATATCTCTTTGGACAGCAGAAACTAGGTATAGAGATACGAGATATCTATGCTGATCTCATCAAGGCAGTGGGTACACATGCCAAGTTCAATGTAGGTGCAGGCGATATGGAGGAGGAGCCACTCAAGCAAAATAGTGTAACCAACAAGAGAAAAATAGTATCTATTATCTCTAAGCCTATAGCCTTCGATAAAGATGGTAAAGCCACAGTCGCTATAGATATTCCTGACTATCAAGGCTCACTCAAATTGATGGTAGTGGCATGGAATAGGGTAGCAGTAGGATCACAGAGTGGTGATATGGTGGTAAAAGATCAGATATCTCCAGAGATATATCTACCTAGATTTATATCCGTAGGCGATAGTGCCAAATCACTCATCACTGTGGATTTTGATGACTCCGTAGCTAAGGGTGAATATGAGATCAGATTTACAAACGAAAATGCAGAGCAGAGAGTATCTACCGAGAGTGCCAAATTTATCTATGATGGCAATGGCTCTCGTAGATTTTCAAAAACTGTAGAGATCAAAGCACCATCACTTAGCGACAATAGACTCACACTAGAGGTGATAAAAGATGGTGATATAGTAGTCAAAAAAGAGTGGCAATTGGCAGTAAGAAGTAGATATCCAGAGCTATATACACGAGATATAGCTCTCCTAGATCCGAAAGATACCATAGATATCAAGAGATCTATAGATAGCTCCTTGTGGTCAGATATAGGCGATATAGAGCTCAAAGTCTCAGGAAAAGCCCTGCTCCCTACAGATTCTATAGCCAATGAACTTGTGGCATACTCTGGTAGATGTGCCGAGCAGACCACGAGTCGTGCTATGCCGTGGCTATTTTTGGCAGAAAATAGAGCCAAAGAGCTGACTATTAACAGGCAGGCGATCATCCAAGGAGCCATAGAGAGACTGCTGAGCTATCAGAAGTTTGATGGAGGATTTGGTCTATGGAGTAGCTCGCCTACATCTATGTGGGTCAGCTCATATGTGTTGGATTTTCTCACTAGAGCCAAAGAGCTTGGGTACAGTGTGCCAGATCGCAATATAAAGGTCGGACTTGATTGGTTGGAGAACAATTTGGATAGATGGAGCCAGAAAAGTAGCAAGCAGGAGGCAGATAGCTATGCACTATATGTGTTGGCACGATCTGGACGCATCCTCATGTCAGAGATACTACAGCATACAAAGTTGCAAGATGACAAGATGATATCAGCACAAGCATGGGGTCATTTGGGCGTAGCTCTATCTATAGTTGGTGAAGAGAAGTTGGCACGAGAGATGTTTGCAAATGGTCAAAAATCACTAGGGAGATACGCGAGAGATAGAGCTTATTATAGCAACTACGGAGGTGGACTTAGAGATGAGGCATCTCTATTGATACTCATGAAAGAGTCTGCATTGGGCTTGGATTGGGAGTCACTATACTCTGAGCTGGCACTCACTGCAAAAGATAGGAGATATTTGAGTACCCAAGAGATGTCACAACTACTCCGTGCATCATATGTGGCAAATATCAAACCAACAAATCTCAAACTAATAGTAGGAGGCAAGGAGGTGCAGGTAGCAGATGGTGAGTTTGTGACAAAAGCGAAAGATGTCAACTCCACACCACTTATCACAAATGCCAGCGGTGGCAAGGTATGGTACAATACAAGTTTCCGAGCCACCCCAAAAGCAACAGCCTATAACTATATGCAAAATAGTGGATTTACCATATCTAAAAAGATATACAACCTAGAGGGCGAACCACACAGTGGTGATCACTTCAAACAAAACGATAGAGTAGTGGTCATAATGGAAGGGAGTATAGATAGTAACCATGTAGAGAACCCTCTAGTATCTGATTGGCTTCCAGCAGGCTTTGAGCTAGAAAATCCAAATATCAATGGTGTAGATGCCATAAGTGGACTCAAATGGATAGATGGTCTGAGCGATACAGATAGCTTGTCATACAAAAATGATAGATTTGAAGCAGCTATCACTATGGATAGTAAAACAAAAGGCAAATTCAAAGTAGCCTATGTCGCAAGAGTAGTAAGTAGAGGTCTATATACTATGCCACCTGCATATGTAGTAGATATGTATCAGCCTAGATATAGAGCCATCAGCAGAGTAGAACCATCACAGATCACTATAGATGATAGAGATATCGTATCTGCCAAAAGCTCAGATGATAGTAACGGTGGTGAGAAAAAATCTGCAAAGCTTACAGAGGATAACTATATAGCTGTTAACAAAAGATTGATTACTGATATTGGTCGATATAGTATCGTGCAGTTGAGCTTTTTGAGAAACTCTATATTTGCACATGCAGGTTTGGACTTTGAGGCTAGAAACCCCATGTTTCACAATATTTTCTCAGCCTATTCATGGTATCACCCTAGTGAGAAAAGCCCATCAATAGTATATGCGAAGTTGACACAGATACAAAAAGAGAATATTCAAACTTTATTAGATCAAGAGAAGAGACTCGGTGGCGGATTGACCTTGTCTGATTTCTACCGTGTACACAACAAGCTACTTAATAGCTCTGATTTAGCCAAATACACCAAAGACCAACTATATATACTCCGCAATAGCCTATTTGCTAGACGGGGTGTGAAGTTTAACAACCCTATATTGAGAGAGATTTTTTCTCACATGCCGTGGTATAGACCGACAGATATTACTAGTGCGACTATATATGATGACATAATGAGTGAACAAGAGAAGTCCAATGTCACACTGATGCAAAATATGGAGAGGAGATAGGAAGGTCAATACTACCGCTGCAGGGTTTGGAATTTACGCTAATTGTGTTTTCTAGGGAAACATTCTACAGTTTATACGCCTTGAGATAGACTCTTTTTGGTGCAGGATATCCTTCTATTGTCTTAGACTCATCATTGGGGTCTAAAAAATCATCCAAACTTTGTGACTCTATCCACTCTGTCTTTCTCTGCTCGTTTAGCTCTGTTTTTTTGATCTCTAACACTTCGACCCTCTCAAATCCTGCACGATAACACCAATTGGATC
>WFMX01000298.1 GCA_015488875.1 Campylobacterota bacterium
CAGATAGATTGACTACTCTACTTGCTCAGTTTGCCTTACAGGGAGACACAGAAGTGTTCCACTACCTAGCCACACAAATCAAAGAGAACACAGGTATAAGAGATTATATCCATAGTGAACAGACAGTAAAGTCTATGTATTTAGCTTATCTATCACTAACACCATACTATATCATCAAAAGCGAAGAAGAATTAAACAAAGGCTTTGCAGATATACTACTAAAACCTCTCAATCCTTTCGTAGAGTATGTAGGATTAGTAGAGTTCAAGTATATCAAAAGAAGAGATAAGAAACCAACTACTCATACGATAGACACTCTTATCAAAGATGCTAAAGAACAGTTAGATAATTATGAAAGAGATGAGCTTGTGACGGTATTTACAGATAAAGGCTTGAAGCTTCAGAAGGTTATCATAGTTTTTTGGGGTTGGGAGATGGTTTATTGTGGGGTTTGTGGTGATGGTAATTAAATTCTGAAAGATACAATATATAAAATCATGGTTAATTCTGGTTTTGAGCAAAAGAGATTTGAAGTGATTTTGAATGGTTTGGAAGATCTATATTTTTCCAAGACGGACGATAAGAAGGTTATGGCATCGATGGATCAGATGTTACCCTCTATCTATAGTAGTATGGAGAATAACATGGATTTGGTAGATATCAATATCAATCTAAACAATGTAATAAACAGTAAATTGGATTGGCATAGACCAAGAGAGACTTTTGATCTTCTGCTTGATGCAAACACATAAGGCAGGAGATAAATGAGATGGGTTTAGATATGGTAGAGTTAGTACTCGTGATAGAGGATGAGTTTGATATCTATATGGCAGATGAAGAGTGGGAAAATCTCTCAACCCCTGATGATATAGCTGCACACATATATGATAGATATCAAAAGTCAGATAGTGACAAATGTAGCTCGCAAGTTGCATTTTATCAACTGCGAAACCTTCTACTGAAAAATTTCGATCTAGAGCAAAAAGATATACAACCACATAGTATGACGGAAGATATACTCAAAGGTGATATGAGAAAAAATTGGCATAAACTAAATGAACTTTTGGGAAACAAACTATATCCTAGGTATTTAGAGTTGCAGGAGTTGGTCTGGTGGAAGCATATTGTTATTATAATCCCAATCACAGCTATGCTCTTATGGCTCTCAGGCAATTTAATCTTTTCGATTCCTATTGCACTGATACTCTATTCGATATTAAGAGGTCTCATATCTGTGTACTTCGGCATAATAATCCCACAAAGATACCAAAAACTCTCTTCGCTTCTCAAATATCTGGATGATTGCGGTACTCTATCGCCCTACAAAACCAAAGAGAAGATACTCAAAAGAGTAATAGAGCTAAGCTCTGAGGAGTTGTGTATACCTATAGATAAAATCAGAAGAGATTCTAAGTATGTAGATGATTTGGGTGTTGAGTGAGATTGGAAATGCAATAGAGTGCAAAAACAATTTGGAATGTAATCTGTTCTCAACTTCAAGACATCAGGTCGTTTTGTTCTTGTGTGGTTTTTGACTCTTCGCAATACTAAATAACTAATATGAATTTGGCTATAATGAGTAACATAATTCATCAAGGAGATATCATGGCAAAATGTCCAATGTGCCATTCTAAAAAGGGTAAAAGAGTATGTAAACTCGTAGATAATCAAAAAGTATGTAGTTTATGTTGTGGGACAACAAGAGATGAGAAGTGCATAGGATGTGAACACTACAGAACACCTCTAGAATCAAGAAAATATACGATTGTACCAAAATACTCAACACAAGATATGGAGTCTAATATGTCTCTTCAAGATTACTCTAATGAGATAGAGAGTGTTTTGTGTAACATAGATAGGGAGTATGATTTTGAACTTAAAGATGAGTTTGCTTTGAATATCTATAAATTACTCATGGATAAATACTATTTCAAAGATCAAGAACTCCTGTTCCAGTCAGATATGCTTGAAAATACATTTACACTATTGGTAGATGTGATAGAGTATAACGATATAGAAAATGAGACGCTGATCAAAATATTGGGTGTTTTGTATTTCATATCCAATAGACGAACCAAAGGTGGTAGAGAATATTTCAATGTCATTCAACATTTCGTTGGTGGAGGAAATGGTATACAGAGGTTATCTAGCTATGAGCTCGAAAGTGGTATGTTTACCCCTACTATTTGAGAGGATAGCCTGTCGAAAAACACTATTTATTCACATTTTTGTATGTTCTAGTCAAGACCAAATCATCATCGTGTAGGTATACAGTTTTTAGTCGCTTCTAGGGTAGCACAATCCAAATCCTAGTCATGCTCGTATTTTGATAGTAGTGTTTTTATATCCACTTCTCTTTATGATACTGTATAGCTTTTTTGCATTGCTGGTTCTGAGTCTGACGCATCCGTGTGATGCTCTGCGACCTAGACCTCTGACATAGTGTGTGCCATGTATAGCATAGCCATGTTTGAAAAATACAGAGTAGGGCATAGGTGAATTGTCGTATAGTTTTGAGTAGTGCATCTTCTCTAAGTGGTATGGCTTGTATCTGCCTTGTGGTGTGGTATATCCACTTCGTGCCGTAGATACTTGCCAGCTATATAGGAGTTTGCCACCTTTATGGAGTGTCATTCTTTGACTCGATAGATCTATATTGACAAGCATTTTGCCCTTCATCTTCACTATCTGATCTATGCTAGGTCCACTATTTTCTACAGCATACATGTCAGCCCTTACCTTCTCTTGATCGGATAGATATCCTCTTTTATCTAGTACCAATCTATTTCTACTCCTTACAAGTTCTATTCCCCTAGCTCTAGATTTGTTGAGGGCTTTCACATATGCATTTACCCTGCTAGAGTTGAATCGCTTGCTCTTTTCGACCATATATTGTTCATAGAGTAGACGATGTTGCTCCTGACTGATATATATCTCTTTGGTGAGTGCGTTTATCTCTGCTTGATTTGGGTAGCCATAGCCGAAGCTATAGCTAGTGCTCATGATGAGTAGCATAAATAGATAGTAGAGTCTCATATCATCTCCAGTTGATCAATATTAGACCGACGATAGATATAGCTGTAGGTACTTTGACTAAGAAGTCAACACTCTGGTGAGTCTTGAATCTACCATAGATAGAGCCGAAGGCTATCACAAACAAGAAGAGTATAAAAGTTTTGCCCAATAGTTCTAAAAATCCATCTGCACCACCTAGAAATAGATTGACCATCAGGACAAGCTTGGCGAATGAAAATATAGAGTTTTGACTCATCAAAATAGCCAAAAACTTACCACCAAACTCAGCTGCTGGACCAGAGTATACCTCGACAGGAGCCCCTACGACATCGAATGGTGACTGACCCATCATAGCTACAAAGGAAAACATAGCACCTATAAATAGTAGCGGATAGGCAAAGGCGTTGAGTGTCTCTTGGTTGGCCGCTATAGTGGCTATATCTGCACTATGGTTGATGCTCATCAGGGCCACTACGGATATGTAGAATGGTAACTCCATCGCAAACATCCGAGTAAGTCCTCTCGTGATGCCCATGATACCAAAGGGACTACCACTAGCACCGACACCCATGGCATTGCCCAAAGGACCTAGTAACATGAGATATAATACCAAAAAGAGATTCCCATACTTGCTGAGTCCACTGAAACTATCACTTTGGTAAAAGAATGGTATAAAAAATAGGGTCATAATGGCACCGCTCGACATGATAACAGGACCTAGATAAAACATCCACCCATGCGAGATCGTATCTTTTTTGTTGAAAAACTTGATACTATCATAGAGTGATTGCCACACTGTAGGTCCTATACGCCTCTGAAATCTAGCAGTAATATTTCTGTACAATCCATAGTATAAAAATCCAACTATATAAGCCGTCGCAAACATCATCATCAAATCAAAAATTATCATCAAAGCCCCCACCAAAGTAAAATCAATGCAGATATTATAGCAATATTGAAGTTGATAGATAGATTACCCGAATATATCACTCTAACTATCTGCGATAGAGCCAACATCTGTTTGGATAGATAATCATAAAAACCTTTTACGGAGTTGTTTAATATCACTCCTACAAACCCTATCTGCTTCATCTCTCTACCCATCGAGTATCCATAGTGTAGATGAGTAGACTCATCAGGCACTTCACCACAATAGGCTATATCAAATCTATCTTTGACGCTCTTGCTCTTGGATGATACGGACATCAAAAAGAGAGCCACCACAACAAAGATAGCTATAAAACCACCAAGAAGTACCAAGCCATTATAAGATGCAACTTCCGTAGATATGATGCTGCTATCTATATAGCTGAGACTCTTAATGTTCAAGTCTTTTAGTATGCTGTTGAAGTATGGTACTACCAATGCAGGATATGCACTCAGTAGTATCAATATCGCAGATATGATGTATTGGGGTGTGAGAAACGCTAGCGGTGCCTCTCTTACGCTCTCCAAACTCTTGGTCGTTGGATGACCTAGATATATACCATATATGAGTTTGTAGATATACAAAAATGCACTAGCACCAGCGAACATCATAGCTGATAGTATTAGTAGATTGCCACCCTCTAGTAGAGATGTATATATGAGAAACTTAGATGCAAAACCTGCAAG
>WFMX01000299.1 GCA_015488875.1 Campylobacterota bacterium
AGTAAAGAGACTCGTGATGAAACCATCCGCTGTAATGATAGAACTTTCAAGCAAAATAAGGTTACCTAAAACCGAACTAAATATTTGCAAAACAAAGACGATGAGAAATAGTAATCCAAAAATATCTTTAATTCTTTTCAATTCAACATCAAAGAGATATTTATGAAAAAGTACTGCTCCCATAAATGCTTCTGCACTATTGACAGCAGAGACAGCAAGGGCAGGAACCAAAGGAAACCCAGAACTAAAAGCTAAAACAAACTGTCCTATAAACACACCAGGCCAAAGTTCTTTTCCGAAGCGTATGACTGTAGCCAGAGCAAAGCCCTCTGCCGCAAAGATAACAATAGTCACTATGTAGTTATCATGAGAAATCATAAAGCTTAGTTTGCCTGCCACATAATAGACCAATGCTAGGAGCATGACTTTAACACCGTATTGAATCTTATTGTTTATCATTTTCGCAACCTACCTTTGATATAAATCTAATTGTAAATATAGCACCATCACTACCATTTGATACGCTCAACTCTCCATCCATATTTTCCTCTATAATCATCTTGGATACATAGAGTCCCATACCTGTCCCTTTGCCTTGCTCCTTGGTGGTAAAGTAGGGTTCAAAGATATGCCCTATCAGCTCTGGCGGAATTCCTCCTCCATTGTCTTGGATCGTCACTACGCCATTTTCTACTTTTATTGCAATGGTTGGATTTGTGATATTTTGCTCTATTAAAATATCTTTTGCATTGCTAACAATATTGAGAATAGCCTGCTGATACTCACTCTCAAATCCAAAAAAGTTAAATACCTCTCCTTTGAAATCAAGCTCAATATTATGATCTCTTAGTTGAGCAGAGAGCATATTGACAACACTTCTGCTTGCCTCTGAAACATCAAACTCCATCTTCTCTTCGTCTATCCTAAAGAAGTTTCTAAAGTCATCGATGGTATGACTCATGAAGTTAATAGTTTTTTTATTCTTATCAATAAAAGATTTCACATAAACCTCATCTTCTAGCAAACCCTCTTTGTAGTCATATTTTAAGTTTTGAATGCCTGTGCCAATCTCGTTGAGAGGTTGTCTCCATTGATGGGCTATAGCCCCCAACATTTCACCCATCTGTGCCATTTTACTCTGCTCTTGAAGTGCTTGAAGCTGTTTGATATTTTTACCCAAGGCTATGGCTACCTCATCCTCTAATTGATATCTCTTCGTATTGAGTAGACAGATAAGAGAAAACAATATAGCCAAAATGACTATGGGTAGTACAATAGTAGTCATGGCATACTGCGAAGCTTTAGATAAGGATTCTGATTTACTTCTGACTACCAAAAAGGCAATATTTTTTTTGGCAATAGCATTCAAGATGGGTATCACTGTGAAGACATATCCTGTCTCCCTGTCATAGAGAGAAGAGACACTCTCCTGCTGAGCCATCTTCAAAATTTTCTTTCGTATCTCTATGCTAGGTATTAGTGATTGCATATCCTTGTGTGAAATCTTTTTGATCTCTGCTGCTACATCTTTGTCCATGTAGTATCCATCAAAACATGATGAGACATAAGTAGAGTTTTTATCTTTAAAATTTTTCGCGTCGGCAACCGAAGACTTGATAAGAAAGTTACTCAGTACATAATGCTGTTGCATAAGTTTCTTGGCAATGATATCTGCACCGAAGGAGACTTCTATACTCCCTAGATGAATAGAATCTTTTGAAAGAGGATAAACAAACCTAAGCCCATAATAGATGCGACCCTCTTCTACTCCGTCGATGGGCTTATGGTGCTTGTTTACATAGGCTACAGTAGGACGGATAAATGTCAGATCGTCACCATACTTATCAGGCTTGTGCATTCTCAAAAAACTCTCATTGTTTGGTAAATGAATATGCAGTTGTCTGACACCCAATGTCCTAAGATGCTGATATTCACCTTTGAGGTCGTCATAGATCTCATTTCGTATTTTGTTTTTATTTTTTTTATCTATTTTAGATAATTGATTTGGAATATTTCCAAACTTTGTCACCATAACTACAAATATATCTGCTAGATCCTTTTGTTCTTGGTAGATGGTCTCATAGGCTCTTATGTAAGTTTGAGTGACCCTCTTTAGGGACTCTTTCGTCTCTACCTCTCTATTCCACTCGGCCAAAAAGATGATTATCACACTCAAAATAAGAAAAGTGACTATAAGGAGCCATCTTGAAAGGGGTTTATTTGGAAGCATATTCATTTGATACTAATTTGGACTTGATTTCTACCTGCTTTTTTGGCACGATAGAGTGCGTCATCTGCTTTTTTCATCACACTCTTCTCTGTGTCAAGAGTATGAAACTGGGCAACACCAAAACTACAAGTTATTTTCAAATCATTTTTAAAGGGATGTGACTCTATAGTCAATCTCAACTTTTCTGCTACATCATGAGCTGCCTCTAGCGTAGTATTGGGTAGCATTGTGACAAACTCTTCACCACCCCAGCGTGCAAAAATATCTGTTTTTCTTGTTCTCTTTTGAATAACTTGTGCAAGTTCAAATAAAACATCATCACCCACTTGATGCCCATAGGTATCATTGAAGTGCTTGAAGTTATCAATATCAAGTATGATTAGACTGAGTGGTGTCTTATCTCTATGGTGTCTAGCTATCTCTTTGTTGAGTTCTTCTTCATAATAGGCTCTATTGCAAATCTGCGTGAGTAGGTCTCTATAGGCTTTTGTCTCAAAATCTTTTTTTTGTGTTGCCAAGGTAGTGATCTCTACAAAGCTTACAATCGTATGTAGACTCGTCTCTATGTGTCTAGGCGAGACAAGAAAGATCTTATTGCCACCATTCTCATCAAGCATAGAGACGATCTTCCTTGCATTCTCTAGGCACTCCAACTGCTCTATCCAGCTCTTCGCGTCAGTTTTGTTGGGATAAAAACAATCACTATGCTCGACAAAAACTTCAGAGAAGTGTTTATATTTTTTTCCGAATTCTACGGTATCATTTATAT
>WFMX01000300.1 GCA_015488875.1 Campylobacterota bacterium
TAACCGAACAATTGACTCTCAAAGAGGGAGTACCCATACTCTTTACCGTCAACAAATGGGGCAAGTTCGTCAATGGCGAGCGGGGTATACTCCGCAAGATAGAGGAAGATCATCTACTCGTGGAGAAAGATGATATCTTCGTGAGGGTTGAGAGGCATGAGTTTGATCTGCTAGATATGGTGGTCAAGCCTGATGGAACCGTGGAGACTGTATCTCTAGCTACACTTTCGCAGTTTCCCCTCAAACTAGCCTATGCAGTCACGATACACAAATCACAAGGCATGAGCATAGACAAGCTTATCTGCAATGTAGACAATATCTTCGCACCTAGTCAGTTTTATGTAGCGATATCACGAGCTGTAGACCCAAAGAGACTCAAGATAGATTTTGGGCGAGGCGATCTATCGCGATATCTACAGAGAGTCATCAGCGTGGATAGTCGTGTAGTGGAGTATTATGACAAATTAAAGAAAAAAGAGAAGGAAGACGAGAGTGACAAATAGATTTGATATAAATGAGACCGTAGGGTTTGACGAGTTAGATATGAGAGTTTATACATCTAGGCTACAGGGTGTTGACCAAGATTTGGTACTACATGGTGGTGGCAATACATCACTCAAACTAGACGGTGTACTATATGTCAAAGGTAGTGGGTGGGATCTGGCTTCCATAGAGAGAGAGGGCTTTTCACCTGCTAGGATAGATGCTCTATTGGATCTACTAAAGCATGATGAGTTGACTGATATAGATATGGTGAAGTACCAACGAGAGGCACTTACAAACCCATCGGCACCCAATCCATCAGTAGAAGCTATCCTGCATGCTCTGATACCATACAAGTATGTAGACCACACACATGCTGACGCAGTAGTGACTATATCCAACACTATAGATGGGGAAGCAAAGATAGAGGAGTTGTATGGCGATAGATATCTCATCATACCGTATGTCATGCCAGGATTTATCTTGGCAAAAGTGATATATGAGATGAGTAGAGATTTGGACTGGGATAGTATAGATGGCATGATACTTCACAACCATGGGGTATTTACATTTAGCGATGATGCCAAAACTAGCTATGACAATATGATATCGACCGTGGCGATAGCACAAGAGTACTTAGATGAGAATGCCAAGCTAGATATACCATCTAGCGTAGATGAGATGGTATATAATCTTGGTGAGTTGCAAGTACTACTTAGTAATGCGAAAGAGTATAGTGTCACACTCCACCTCAATCAATCACCACTATCTAGGTACTTCGCCTCCCAAGATGATGAGACTCTCTACAGAAAAGGACTATTGACCCCAGAACACATCATCCGCACTAAGCGATCAGCAGCCATCTTTGATGTAGATCTAAAAGGTGGATTGGACTCATATATCCAAGGCTATAGAGAGTACTTCGAGAGATACGCTAGCGATGAGATCATGCTAAATTCAGCACCAAACTGGGTGATCATCAAAGGTGTCGGTACACTGTCTATAGGTAAAAATACCAAAGATACCACCATCATAGATGATATCACTACGCACACTATGAGAGCTATACTACAGGGTGAAAAGTTAGGAGGCTATCAAAGCATTAGTGAAGCAGATAGTTTTGCTATGGAGTATTGGGAACTAGAGCAGATGAAGCTTAGGGCGAAGTAGAGAGAGTTTCAGATTCAGTAGCATGAGCAACTTATCTTTATCGTCAACCCAATGCCTATGCATTAAAAATGGACACGGTACTTTAGCTCTATAGATTGAGGAGAGGCTAAAGCCATCTCGTCCAAAAAAAGCTTATTTTATTTGCATTGATCGTCATCTACCCATTCAATCCAAATACATTAGATAGAGTATTGATGTAGTTGAAATATCCTGTGATAGATACAGCCTCTAGTATCTGCACATCAATGAAGCCATACTCCTTGAGCTTATCTATCTCCTCTTTTTGCATCTTGTAGTTGTCTTTTTTGGATGCTTTGATGCAAAACTCTAGTAGTGCTATGTCTCCTTCTGGCATATCTATGGCATCTACACCTTTGAGTATTTGAGATATTCTATCTTCGCTTAGACCCAACATCTTGGCTATGTTTTGATGTACTCCTACGCACATCGTGCAACTATTTTCCATAGATATGAGTAGTGCTATAGCCTCTTTGATATCATACGATAGTGTAGTCTCATCCAATAGAAATCGTTGCACCATACCGTCAGTCGCCATGTATACCTTCTCATCTATAGCTAGAAGTTTAAATATATCACCGAGTGATCCACTCTTCTCCATGATTGGTTTCGCTTTTGCTTGTATAGCAGGAGTCATATCCTCATACTCTTTTAGATCTATGTGTGCCATTTTTTGCCTTTGAGATAATTTATAAAAGAGTATTATATACTAATTTTTTCTAATTAATCATGAGTTACTCTATGA
>WFMX01000301.1 GCA_015488875.1 Campylobacterota bacterium
AGGTAGCGTATACTTCGGAAAAGAGGATATGACTGCCGTTAAATGTGTTGTGACTATTCAAAAACTAGCAAAAACATATCTTTGGTTTACGGCTTGTGTCAAAGATGTTCGCATGTTAAGAATTGAAGAAAATAACAACCTTATGGATGCCATTCGTTTTTAATCAATACCCAAAGGGGGATAATATGTCAAATCTAGATCTAATACCACGATATACATACGATGATTACTCTCTTTGGGAGGGAGAGTGGGAGTTGATAGAGGGTATACCTGTATCTATGGCTCCTGCTCCTATGCGTATACATCAGCAAATTGCGAGTGAACTCTTTTTTGCTTTTAGACAAGTGATTGATGATGAGTGTGAGTGTGAAGTACTATATGAGACAGATTGGAAACTCTCGAATGATACAGTACTACGACCTGACATAGTGTTGGTTTGTGGTGATGACAATGAACGATATCTTAGCAAAGCTCCCAAAATCATCATCGAAATTTTATCTCCATCTACTGCAAAGAAAGATGAAACACTCAAATACAATATCTATGAAGATGAGAAAGTAGAGTATTACATCCTCGTATACCCTAGCGACCTCAAAGCAAAAGTCTATAAACTAGAGCAAAATAGATACACCAAAATAGGTGATTTTACCAATGAGAAATTAAAATTTGAAGATATAGAGTGTTTAGCCACTATTGATTTCAAAGAGGTTTTTAGGAAGTTCAAAAAATAGATGGAGGGTAGGAAGTGGTAGAGTTCAACAAAAGTGAAAAAGAGTTACTAGTGTATAAGCTCAAAGGCTACTTTGCAGATGAGTTAGATCAAGAGATAGGGCAGTTTGATGCAGAATTTTTGCTAGAGTTTATATCTAAAGAGATAGGTCTATACTACTACAACAAAGGACTCAATGATGCCCAAGAGGTATTTAAAGATAGAGTAGACAGTATCACAGATGCCATCTATGAGCTAGAGCTACCTACAGAGTTTTCAGGCAGATGAAAGAGGATAGATGAGTGAAAAAAAAGATACTATAGTCAACAAAGTGTTGTGTGCTACACTAGATGGTCTAAAGGCTAGAGCAATAGAGGTGGAGGCTACTTTTACCAAGGGATTGCCAGGTTTTGCAGTAGTAGGATTGGCTAGTAGTGATATACAAGAGTCCAAAGAGAGAGTCAAATCAGCACTACTCACGAACAACTTCATATTTCCACCTCTCAAAATCACTATCAACCTCAGCCCAAGTGATATCAAAAAAAACGGCACACACTTCGATCTCTCCATAGCACTACTCATAGCAATACACAAACAAGCGATAGACGAAGAGGGGCTTTTCGTCTTTGGTGAGTTGGGTTTGGACGGTAAGGTCAAGTCTAGCTCTATGCTCTTCCCTCTCATACTATCTCTCAAAGAGCAAGGTCTCATCAAGAGAGCCATAGTACCTAGCGAAGCGATAGAGTATCTCAACCATATATCAGGTGTATCATTCATCGCCATAGAGAGCTTGACAGAGAGTATCAAGCTAGTGGAGAGTGGAGAGTTCGCAGATAGTACCAAATCTTTCACACACAGCTCCCAACACTTTGAGATAGAAAATCAAACATATCTATATGAAGAGATATATGAGAGTGATTTCGCAGATGTCAAAGGGCAAGGCGTAGCCAAAAGAGCTTCACTCATAGCAGCCTCAGGTATGCACAACTTCATGATGGAGGGCAATCCAGGCTGCGGTAAAAGCATGATAGCCAAGAGGGTCAAAGATATACTACCACCTCTATATGAAGAGGAGATACTAAGCATAGCAAAACATCAATTTCTTGATGGTACAGTACCAGATTTTTCTGCGATCAGACCCATGAGATCTCCACACCATACAGCTACTACAGCCTCCATATTTGGTGGTGGCTCTGCACAGGCAAAGATAGGTGAAGTTGCATTGGCACATAAGGGCATACTCTTTTTTGATGAGTTGCCACACTTCAGCAAAAACATACTAGAGGCACTTCGTGAACCACTACAAGACAGGAAGGTGCATATAGCCAGAGTCAATGCCAAGATAGAGTATGATGCAGACATCATGTTCGTAGCCGCCATGAACCCCTGCCCATGTGGCAATCTACTGTCAAAAACAAAATCATGCAGATGTAGCGAAATGGAGATCAAGAGATATCAAAACAGACTAAGTGATCCATTTTTGGATAGGATAGATATATTTGTAGTGATGCAAGAGGTAAAAAAGGAGGACAGAGGAGATGTCACATCAGTACAGATGCACAAGCAGGTGATAAGTGCATTCAAGAGACAAAAGATGAGAGCTCAAGAGCATCTAAATGGCAAGCTCACAGAGCTTGAAGTCGAGAGATATTGTATACTAGAGAGTGAAGCTATGAAAATATTGGAGAGTGCCATAGAGAGATTTGGGCTATCTCATAGAAGTATAGCTAGCATCAAAAAGATAGCTAGAACTATAGCAGATCTAAATGCCAACGAGAAGATCGCCAAAAAAGATATACTAGAAGCCTTAAGCTATAGGAGACGCAACTAGATTAGGGAAGTCGGCTTAATTTGAAAAGGTCAAACAATTTTTATATGGAGAGACAGGTTTCATTCACTCCATTCACAAAGCCAATGTCCGCTAATTGGGTATCTGATATAAGTAAAATTTAAATAAAAAGGGTAGAAATGTATATAAAAACTATAGACTTTTCCAAATACTCTAGTATTCGTATAGGACAGCCTGTAGAGGTGCTAGTCTTAGAGCTAAGTGATGATATCCCTAAAGATAGATACCTCATAGGAGGAGCTAACAATCTGCTCTTATCCCCTACCCCACCACCCTTGATGATGCTAGGCAAAGAGTTTGCTGTTATGAAGCTAGATGGTGATATGTTTACTATTGGGGCGGCTATGCCCACAGGCAGAGTGGTCTCTTTCGCCAAAAAAAATAACCTATCTGGCTTTGAGTTTTTTGCAAAACTTCCTGGGACTCTAGGTGGAATGCTAGCTATGAATGCAGGGGTCAAGAGCTATGAAATATTTAATATCCTAGACTCCGTAGAAATAGATGGTAGTTGGATAGATAGAGATGATATAGAGTATGGATATAGATTTGCCAAGCTAGATGGGGTGGCGACATCTGCTAGGTTTAGGGTATCTAGTGGATTTGACCCTAAGCTACTAGAGTCTCTTGTAAACCTCAGAGCCAATCAACCAAGAGACCCTAGTGCAGGATCAGCATTTAAAAATCCTGATGGTGATTCGGCAGGCAGACTCATAGAAGCTGTAGGACTCAAAGGCTATAGAGTGGGTGGTATGGCATGGAGTGAAGTTCATGCTAACTTCTTAGTCAATTTAGGCGGAGGTAGCTTTGATGAAGCTATAGAGCTTATCACCATTGCTAAGAGCAGGGTGAATGAAGAGTTTGGCATAGCACTGACGGAAGAGATAAAAATACTTTAAGATTTTGAGAAGCTCCTAATGCAAGGAGACAGGTTTTATTCGCTTCGCTCACAAAACCAATGTCCCCCCCAATTGAATTAAAAAAGACGAGGCTGAAGCCATCATGTCCACAGGCTAGGTCAGATGTTGATTATATGTCGCCTAGGCATCTCACACATCGGATATACTGTGTATCACTTCTCTTGTGGGCATACGGCTGACCTTCTATGACTGCGTATACAGAGTAGTATGTGTTGCCTTTTGATGGTGTAGATGTCCAAAAGTCCATATCTATATTGTTTTTCAAGTTTAATTTTTTGTTATATAGATCGGTCAGCTCAGCTACCTTTGGAAGTCTCCAGTCAGAGAATCCAGCATACTCCAAATCGTCACAATAATTCTGTGCATATTTCCATCTACCTGCCTTTCCTGATGAGCGATTGTGCTTGTATGCACCATCTTCTGCATCTCCATATGGTGCATCTTGCCACATGAGTTTACTTTTGTAGTCTATATATATATCATCTTTCTTGCAAGTAGCTTCTGGTTGATCAGACAATTCTCCCATATCTCCACCTGCTATGGTGAATGTACCTACTACTGCTACCAACAATAAACTTTTTATAACTGCACTCATTGATTACTCCTTATTAACTCAATATTATTTACTATAATAATATATTATTTCTCTTAGTTTGCTAAAATAGAGTTTTTTAATCAAAATATTCAATATTATTGCTGTTTTTGTGTTTATTTTTTTTATAATTACTGCTATTTTTTAGTTTTTGAAGTCGATTTAGGTTGCTCATTTCAGCCTCCTTGATGTCATCAAATTTTTTATCACTCAATAGCTCTTTTGTGATGAGTGTGTCATACAATCT
>WFMX01000302.1 GCA_015488875.1 Campylobacterota bacterium
AGTAATATAGCAAACGCGAGTATAGGCGTAAGAGGATTACTCAAAAAGGCTTTTGACAAATGTCCTGCAATGTTTTTGATCTTATATATTTCCATAGGTAGAAGTATATCAAAATTAACTGTATTGATAAGTATAATTTATCAATACAAATAAAAAAGAGAACGATTTGTGTATAAAACAGACTACTTTGCACCCTCTTTTAGAAAAACAGTCTTTATAGTCTTGATGAGTATCACCATATCCATCCACAAATTCCAATTTCGTATGTACCATAGATCTAGATCTATGCGTGATTTGAAGTCTACATCATTTCGTCCACTCACTTGCCAAAGCCCTGTGATACCAGGACGGACACGAAGTATTCCATATAGTGCTTCACCTACCTCATCTCTCTCTATAGGCATATATGGTCTAGGTCCTATGAAGCTCATCTCTTGCTTAAATACATTAAATATCTGTGGCAATTCATCTAGTGAAGTGCGACGAAGAGTTTTTCCTATATTTGTGATGCGAGGATCATCTCTGTATTTATGATATTGCTTATAGTAGTCCACCTCATCAGGATTTTCATCCAGATAACTGCTGAGCAACTCATCGCTATCTATATACATCGTACGAAATTTATAGCATACAAATATCTTCCCATTTTTACCCAGTCTCTCTTGCTTGAACAATATACCACTTTTTGGCTCTTCTCTTCTGATCTTGTATGCTATCAACATCATAGGCAATATCAAAAATGGAGCTATGAGAGTAGAGAGTATGAGATCTGTGATTCGTTTCAGATATAGGCGATATCTACTTTTGAGTCTATTTTGAAAAACTATGAGGTTTGTCCTCGTGTTTGCCAGCTCATACATGTGTGACTGTGTCAAGTCATACTCATCCACTAGTGGTACAAATATCACTTCACTCCTCCTATGTATCTCTGAAGATATCACACCTTTGAGAGTATCTGCGTCGCTATCTTTGGAGTTGATAAAGACAGTAGATGGCTCTTCATTGTCTAGTGGCTTGACATACCCTAGATAGGGATTGCCATATATCTCGTCTAGCAAGAATGGATCATCGCCATATATTTCTGCCTTTTTTCGCCACAAACCTACACTATATAGAGTTTTCTTGATCAAGTTTTTCGAAAATGGTATGATAACAGCCATCAACAAAAATGCCATCACTATCACCGCCCTAGAGTAGATACCTATATGTTTGGTGATAGCAAGATAGGCAAAGACTAGCAAAGCACTAAAGATAAGCCCCTTAAATATCAGACGACTCTCATGCCAAAAGTCATATCTATATGTATATATACCCTCATAAGCAAAGAGCAAAATTGGCAAGACATAGAGTGGCAAGAGTGCAGTATAGTTAGTCAAAAGAGCCGTATGTGCAGTGCCAAAAAATTCATTGAAGTTACCACGGATAAAATCTGCGAAATAGATAGAGAATGAGATAATCAAAAGGTCAAACAATACAAATATAAACTTCGCAGCTATCTCTCTCATAAGCATCTCTTCCTTAAAATTAGTGGATAATTCTATCCAAATATCCATATCATGTAGTTTAGAGTGATCCCAAATTAAGTATATGAAAAGAAGTAAATAGTATAGTTCCATAATAGACAAGAAGGATAGAAAATGAAAAAATTAGTTGTATATGCATTGATAGTCTCGTCTCTCTCTGCACAAAATATAAAAGCACTCCAATATGTAGGAGTCACGACAGAGCATGAGAGATTTGATGGAACCATAGAGAAGTTTACAGTCGAGAGAGAGGTAGATAGACTCTGTATCTTTATCCCTATATCCAATGAGACTGTATGGGAAGGTGAATATGCAGGTCGTGGTGTACCTCAGAGGTGCATCGACACTTTTGTCAAAGGATTAGGTCAGATACAGCCGATGACCATATATCCTGGCGTTGAGACGATTGCGGAGTTGGAGGTATTGGAGTTTATGGAGAAGATGAAGCACGATCACAACTTGATGCTCATAGATACTCGCGATGAGTCTTTCTACAACTATAGGACTATACCTAGTGCCACAAATCTATTTTATCGCCATATCACCAAGAGAGCTACATTCCCAGAGGAGTTTGATGAGACTATGAAAACTCTAGGTGTCGTAAAGACGAAGGATTCATACGACTTCACCCATGCCAAGACCATAGCACTCTTCTGCAATGGTTCATGGTGTGGTCAATCTCCCTCAGTGATCAAGACACTCATAGCTCTCGGATACCCACCCAAAAAGATCAAATGGTATCGTGGCGGAATGCAAAACTGGCTAGCCTCTAGCTTGACCTCCACTAGACCATAATATGGACTATCCGTATGCATTATATTCAACACCTAACTCGTAATTTATTTTTTGAATTGTTTCATTTCGCTACTTCACTCCAGGAAATACATTTACATATCTGATCTTGAAGTCGCCAAATGCTTTGACTTTTTGTATCTTGTAGTCAGGAAAGGCATTGACTATCTGCCATTTGCCTGCCTTGTCAGCAAAGGCTTTGACCTCTTGGACACGGAGATCTTCGGAGGCGTTGACTATCTCTACTTTGTAGTCAGCAAAGGCATCTACATATTGTATCTTTCCATAGATTTTACTTACATCTACTTTGGATTGAGCCGATATGGAGATAGCACTACATATCATAAAGATTACTACCTTTTTGATCATATGCTCCTACTCAATATGGTTTTTGACCTACGAAATTGCCTGGAGGATTGTATCTACATACTACAACAGTCCAACCATAATATTGACCAGTAGTATATGTAGCTTTACCACATCCTACAGCAGTACTATCTTTCCATATGATCTGCGTATAGTGTCCACACTGTTGACCAGCATCGCAATCATTGGTGTCGTAATGATAGTACTGCTTCTCGCCATACCATCCGTTGATAGCGTCTATATAGTTCGCTGCATATGATGAGGCAAATAGATTTTCTCCATAGCTTATGCCTGATTTATGCTCAAACTTGCCGTTGGCAGCTAACTCATTGGCATAATCCTGAGCACTATTGCCCACTGTATCATCCCAAGAGATAGGAGAGCCGTTGTATACCTCTGCTCTTATCTGATTGTGCTTGTCAACCACGACACTCTTGGTCGATGAATTTGCTGGTGTCGGAGTGGCATTCCCCTCTTGCTGGGGCGTAGAGTCTTGTGCCTCTCCATCTGTCGCAGGATCTTGTGCATTTTGATCTTGTGCATTTTGATCTTGTGCATTTTGATCTTGTGCATTTGGATCTTGTGTGTTTGGATCTTGTGTGGCAGG
>WFMX01000303.1 GCA_015488875.1 Campylobacterota bacterium
CTAATGAACTGTCGTTATGCACTTCATCGAAAGTGTTACTTTAACTCCACCCGATTGTGCAAAAGGGTGGTGAGGCTAAAGCCTAATGCCAATAAAATAAGCTTTTTTTGGATGAGATAGCTTTAGCCTCTCCTCAATTACGGTGATAAACACTGTTTTCACTTATGAAACTTTACTCATAGTCAATTTTGACAAGAATGTCTATCTTCTATTTCTAACAACTACAACTAAGTATCACCCTGCTACAATCCATTCTTGAAAGAGATGATCTACACATTGATATAGCAGACTACTACCATTTTGCATTCAAAAACGATTTAACATTTCTCATTATTATATAAAGGTATTACAACTATGTCATTTTCAAATCTAGGCTTATCTGAGCCACTACTCAAAGCTGTAGCAGATCAAGGCTACACAACACCTACTCCTATACAAAAGCAGGCTATTCCTATTATACTGAGCGGTGATGATGTTCTCGCAGGGGCTCAAACTGGTACTGGCAAAACAGCAGGCTTTACACTTCCGCTTTTGGAAAAACTCAGTAATCTGCCAAAAACAAAAGGCAAAAGGGTGGTGAAGGCACTGATCTTGACACCTACAAGAGAGCTTGCTACTCAGGTCGCTGAATCTGTAGAGACCTATGGCAAGCATCTCTCATTTACATCTACTGTGATCTTCGGTGGAGTCGGTATCAATCCACAAAAAGCAACTCTTAGAAAAGGTGTAGATATAGTCATAGCAACCCCAGGTAGACTGCTTGACTTGCTAGGGCAGGGTGCTATAGATCTATCTAGGGTCGATACACTCATCTTGGATGAAGCAGATAGAATGCTCGATATGGGTTTCATCCACGATATCAAAAAGATACTTGCTAGACTACCTAAAAATCGTCAAAATCTACTATTTTCTGCGACATTTTCAAATGATATCAAAAGACTAGCCGATGGTCTACTGAACTCTCCTAAGTTGATAGAGGTAGCTCGTCGCAATACATCTGCTGAGACTATCGCTCAAAAAGTATATCCTGTAGATTGCAAACGCAAAAAGGAGCTATTGGTGAAGCTCATCAAAGATGAAGAGTGGAAGCAAGTATTGGTCTTTACACGAACAAAACACGGTGCCAATAGACTGACAGAGTATCTCATGAACTCTATGATAAATGCTGCAGCCATACATGGCAACAAAAGCCAAGGAGCAAGAACAAAAGCCCTAGCCAATTTCAAAGATGGTTCAGTGCGTGTGTTGGTAGCGACAGATATAGCTGCAAGAGGTATAGATATAGACCAGCTTCCACATGTCGTAAATTTCGAACTTCCCAATGTACCAGAGGATTATGTGCATCGTATCGGACGGACAGGTAGAGCAGGCAATGATGGCGAAGCAGTCTCGTTGGTCTGTGTGGATGAGAAGATGCTTCTAAGAGCCATAGAGAAGCTGATCAAAAAAGATATACCCAAAGAGACCATAGATGAGTTCAGACCAGATCCTTCTATAAAGCCTGAGCCTATACAAAAAAAGAGAGGTCAGAGAGGTGGAAGTGGTGGAGGAAATCGTTCTCATTCGAGAGGTCAAGCAAGATCTCAAAATAACAAACGAAAAGATAGTAGCAACTCCTCGTCTCATCAAAACCATAGACGAAGTGGGCAGAATCACAACAAGTAGATAGTTGCAATTTGTGTTTCAGTTCAGGTCAAACAATCACAATACGGGGACACAGCTTTCATTCGCTTCGCTTGCGAAACTAATGTCCATCTACCTAGCTTATCACTTGGATGAGAATGAAAAGCCACCCTCTATCATCTGTTCTTTTATCTCTTTGATGAGCTTGTCACCGAAAGTCATATCTGTTTTTGCTGGATGCTTTTGGATATAGGCTCTTCTCTTTTTTTCTAGGGATTGTATGTCGCTCTTGATCTTTTCTCTCTCTTTGGAGCTTTGTTGAATGATCTGATCTATCTCATCCTCTGTTTTGTCTTTAAACTTTGCATTTGTCTCTTTGATCCTTCTAGCTACATGTCTCTCACCTTTTTCATATGATGATACCGCATCCCAAGAGTCAGTTTTGTATTGCTTTGTAGATTTGGATACACTCCTGTTGATCAGTGAGCCTATGGACAATCCTCGACTCTTTTGATCTTCTACCATTTGCCTCTTTTTATACTTGACACCATTTGCACCATATCCTATATATGTACTGTTGAGCTTACTATTTAGACCTATGATCTTTTCGTCATATGGTGTAGGCACATGCACTACTTTTGCATCCGAGTCTATGTTCATGTATCTTCCGCCAGCGAGATTGGCACCATCTTGCCACTTGAGAGCTATGCCTTGTCTGTAGTCCCCACAAAATATAGTATTGACTATGATATTTTTCTCTTTCGCTTTCGCTATAGAGTTTTTGTATTCGATACGCCCTTGATCGAAGCCTTCGTTACCAGCTATGATGATGATCCTCAGATCATCAGGGTGGCTACTCCAGTAGAGAAATTTTTGGGCCTTGGATATCACTTCGCCTGCATACTCTGAGCCACCTTTTGTCTTGATGGAAAATAGTTTTTCACTCAAAAAGTCCAAATCATTGGTCAGTGGAGATAGCATCCTGATATACCCTGAAGATGCAGGTAGTGTACTCTTGCCATACTCATATAGAGCTACTTGCATAGTGATATCTTTGCTATCTTTGTTTGCCTTCGATACTTCATTGATGATATTCCATATCTGCTCTTTGGCTTGAGATATGAGACCATCCATACTGTTGCTACTATCTAGTAGTATAGCTATCTGTATAGTAGGACCTGTTCTTATGAATTTGCCCTCTGGCAAGGTGGAATGTTGTTTGTCGGTAGGATATAGTACCTTTGGAAGTTTCAACTCACTTGCATATAGTTGCGTAGCCAATAATAGCCCCAAGACGATAGATGATGCTCTTTTCATAGTATACTCCTCATATTGATGTGAGTTATATTGTATCATAATAGAGTATCAAGATGACTTTGACCTACCACCTGAAAAAGCTCTTAAGTATAAAAGTGTATCATGTTCTATAATGAATGGTTATATGCTATTTTATAGAAGTATAAAAGGAAAAACATGAAATACTTAATATCGGGTATAATAATGCTAATTGCAGGTATAGCCCTACTAGATGTCAACTTCTATCTTGGTTTGGCTGTGAGTGGAATCGGTGGTCTGCTTATGGCTTGGTTTCAGGGAGAAGTATTGAGCGGTGTTATCAACAAAGTCACTAAGAAAAATACCGAGATATCAGATATTTTAGATATACAATACACAGATAAACCGATTGAAAAAAAAGAATTTTCAGATGCCGTTCAGGCTACACGAAGTCATGTGACTCAAATCGCACGATATTGTAGACATGGAGATTTTGACAAAATCAAAACATTTGATACGAGTAAAATCGCAGAAGGACAGAGGTATAAGGAAGATGAAGAAGAGCATTTTATCGTTCTTGGGGCATTTGCCAAAGAGGGAAATATAGATCATTTGGCTCATGAAAAACTATTTTTTCTTGTCAATGATATGCTTGCTCTTAGTATGATGCTAGATTCAGAAAAATCTATGTTGTTAGATTATCAATTTCGCATCGCTTACAATGCCTTCTTTTTGGAACACTACCTGTATGCACTAGAGCAAAATATTACACACAAAACAATAACTGATATCAATAAAAATGCAGATATTATTCGTGGCTTTAACCACAAAGCATACTCCTATTATCTCGAATCCCTAAAAACATTCAGTCAATTAAATCAATACTTTTCAGAGCAGATAAAAGCCAAACAAGATAAGCTTGACGATATACCATCTCTACCGATTAGCCTTGGTGTTATACTAGATGAGGATTCGGATCTGTTAAATATATATATGACCAAAGAGATGGGAGGGCAAATGAGAAAGTGGTTGGCTTCCATGCAAGCAGAGGGTATGGTCAAAGAGTAAATATAGAGACTAGATAAGGGAGATTGGTTTTGCGACGCAGTGAAGGAAAGCTGTCTCCTCGTAAATGCCACATCATAGTATCTCCAAAGTCACCTTGACCTCTTGGTAGCAGGCATTCTCGCCCTCTTCGCTTATGGTAGATGGAGTGAGATAATTTACACCTGTGGCGTTGGCTCTTATGACTACAGAGTCCTCTCTAATATCGGTACTGTTTTTTACTGTGAATGTATATGAGCCATGTGCTGTACTTACCGATACGGTATCTCCATCATCGTATCCTAGTATAGGATTGAGCATGATGGTATTATCTCTTCTAAATTGTGTATTGAGAGAGTGTTTTGCTTTTGGGGTGATGAGCCAATAGCTCTTTAGTTCTCTCTTTTTGTCACTCATTTTTCTGTATTTCTTCAAATGTTTCAAAGTCTCAAAATCATCTTCAAACTCATCTATGAAGATAAATTCATCATCTGCATCTAACCCAAATCCATCGCTATATGGGTGAGACTCATACGCAGGTGAATGGAGGATACCATCTATATCTTTACATTGCTTTAGCCAATACTCTATATAATACTCCTCGTCCCAAAGCCCATCAAAACCCAATCTACCATAGATAGCATTCACAAAATCATATTCACTTATGCCGATGTCACTATCTGTGACTTTGTTCATTTTGCGAACTATATTACTACCATAACTTAGACGCACATCGTCCTTTTCAAAAAAGCTCTTTGCAGGTATCACTATCCTAGCTCTCTTGCTAGTCTCGTTTTCATACAGACCAAAATAGATGAGATTTTCCACACTCTCCAATCTCTCTATGACTCGACTGCTATTTGGCATACTCTCAGCAGGATTGCCACCCTGTATCAATACAGTTTTGAATTTATCAAATGGCGTATCTACCTTAGAAACACTTTTGCATTTCACAGAAAATGGATTGTCAAATCCTAGTTTTGAATCGCCTAAGTAACTAACCCCACAGCCATCTTTACCAAAGAGTCCTAGTGTCGCAGCTAGTGAATCTATAGCCCACATGGTATAGTGACCAGTACTATATTTTTGTATGCCATTGCCTAGCAAAAATACCACTTTTTCACTCTGTATATAGCTAATGAGCCTACCCATATCTCCAAGCTCTATACCTATATGTGCCAATATAGCTTTGATGCGAAACTCTCTAGTAAATTCATAAAACTCTTCAAATTCAGGTGCGAACTCCTCTAGCCATGTCGTAGCTTCACTATCCTCCATGAAGATAAATCTCGCTAGCATAAGTGCCAAATACAGATCACTTCGTGGCTTTATCTGTATATGGAGATCAGCTTGTTTTGCCAATGGTGTAGCTATGGGATCGATGACCACTATCTTTTTGTCTTTGAGATATGGCATTATGTGACTGTTGGTAGTAGATGGATTTCGTCCCCATACTATGATGGTATCTGCCATCTCTATCTGCTCTAGTGGCAGAGTACGGTTGACCCCTCTACCTTCCACTATGCCTGCATCACCTGCACCATCACAGAGACTACCGCTAGTCAGTGTACCATCTATCTTTTCAAAGAGTAGATTTGTGATCTCTTGCATCACAGCAAAATTGCCAGAGCCACGCCAAAGCAGAGAGTCTTCTTTGAATACTTTGGCTACCTCATCAAGTGCCTCTACCATAGATACCTCTATACCATCTATAGTAGGTTTGTCTATGCGAGGTGTATCGAACATATCCTTATTTAGTAGACTACATAGAGTACCGTTATTGGTATCTGCTTTTAGTCTAGGAAACTCATCTGTATCTACCAATATGCTACAGGCATCAGGACAATCCAAGGCACAAGCTGTCTCTATCATCTCAGCTCTACCTTGAGAAGTCGTGAGAAGTATCCACTAGGTTTGGGTATATATATCTCTGTCTTGTATGATGAAATGAACTTCTCGTCAGATACTTTCCACACCTTATCTACTTTGTACGATGTCTCTTTACCATCAATATATATCACCTTTTGATCCAAATCTTTTAGCTCGGATGGCTCCAAAAATAGTGTCAATTTAGCACGAGTTTGGTCATGTATGGTCGCCAATGCCGAGCCAGGATTGACGAAGTCACCCTCTCTCGCTGTGAGCTTGTATAGATATCTATTTTGTAGTCTGATAGATTTTTTGGATATGCTATCCTCTAGTCGTGATATCTTATACTCCATGTCCAATATCTGCTTTTTGAGACTCTCTATCTTCTCTTGAGTTGATAGATATTGGTTTTTTGCAGAGACGAAGGAGTTGAATGCTGTATCTTTCTGCGTCTTTGATGCTGTAGATAGTCTGTTGAGCCTCTCATAATAGCCCTTTTGTCGTTTGAGCGACTCTTCTAAGCTTGCCACTATCTCTTGATTGATCTTTAGCATGTTGTGAAGTATCTCTAGGCTACCCTTGGATGAGTTGAGATCTTTTAAGTCTAAATGGTCATCTAGGTGGATGATCTCAGCATTTACCACCATCTTGCCTTCTGCTTGGAGGTTGACTCTCTGCACCAATGCACTCACCGCTGATTTTATCACTACTATCTCAAACGGCTCTACCTTGGCATAGTGTATCTTTGCCAACATCACGACTGGCAGTAGTAGTATCATTATATATCTCATTGCAAACTCTCTTTTGTTGTTATGGTCAAATATTATACCAAAAAAATCTTTTTATAGCCGATAGCAACAAATCAATGGCTTCGTAAAGTCGTGCTTTATAGACCTCTAAGCATATTTTAACTAAAATATTAACTAAATTTATATTTCTCAAAAAATGGAACAGGTAACAATGATAAAAAAAAGTAAAAAACTAATCGCTCTAGGTCTCGTATCTACGCTGATTACAACCATGTTGATAGGTGCTAACAAGCAAGCCACAGATGAAACATCACCAGAGGGTGAGTCTCAAAAGAGTAAACTCGAAGCATACATCAAGTTCACACGCATACTAAATGCGATAGATCAGCAGTATGTAGACGAGCTAAACACTACCGACCTGATAGATAAAGCACTCAAAGGACTACTGAGCAACCTAGATGCACACTCCTCATTCATGGATAAGAAGAGTTTCAAAGAGCTAAATGTACAGACTAGTGGAGAGTTCGGTGGTTTGGGCATAAGCGTAGGTATGAAAGATGGCATACTCACCGTCATTGCACCAATAGCAGGTACACCAGCAGAAGAGGCAGGTGTCGAGTCGGGTGATATCATACTCAAGATAGACAAGAAAGCGACCATAGGTATGACCATAGATGAAGCTGTATCTATAATGAGAGGCAAGCCAAAGACAGATATAGTCTTGACTATTGTCAGAAAAGGTGAGTCTAAGCCATTGGTGATAAAAATCACTAGAGATATCATCAAGATACAATCCGTATACGCCAAGAAGATAGGTGATGATATCCTCTATATACATGTCGCATCATTTGACAAAAAAGTAGCTCATGATGTAAAAGAGGCACTACTCAAAGATCAGAATAGAACAGGTATCATACTAGACCTCAGAAACAATCCTGGTGGACTGCTAGATCAAGCCGTAAAGCTGACAGACCTCTTTGTGGGCAAGGGTGTCATAGTGAGCCAAAAGGGTAGAGATGCTACTGAAAATATAGAGTTCAAAGCTCACAATGATGCGACTGACAATAAAGCACCGATGGTAGTGCTAGTCAATGGTGGATCTGCAAGTGCTAGTGAGATCGTGAGTGGTGCATTGCAAGACGACAAGAGAGCTATCATAGTAGGCAAAAAGACATTTGGTAAGGGTAGCGTGCAAGTGGTATTGCCAGTCGGTGATGGCGAAGCCCTCCGTCTGACAGTCGCTAGATACTATCTACCAAGTGGTAGAACTATACAAGCCAAAGGTGTCACTCCAGATATCATCATACACCCAGGTAAAGTAGCGAGAGATAGCAACAATAGCTTCGCCATCAAAGAGGCAGAACTCAAAAAGCATCTCGAAAAAGAGCTAGAGAAGATAGACGGCAAGAAGCATGATGCCAAAAAAGAGAAGGCGAAAACAGAGAAAGACAAGACCATCATAACAGAAGAGCAAATCTATAGAGATGCACAACTCAAAAGTGCTATAGATATACTCAAAGCTCTCATGATAGTAGAGAGACAAAAGCAGGAGACAAAATAGTGAAAAAAGAGCAACTAATATACGAGGGAAAAGCCAAAAAGATTTGGTCGACCCTGAGTCCTGATCTTTATATCTCAGAGTTCAAAGATGACTTGACAGCATTCAATGGTGAAAAAAAGTCAAATGAAAAGGGTAAGGGTGCATTGAACAACAAGATTTCAACAGCACTCTTTAGGTACCTACAGAAAAAGGGTGTGCCAAGCCACTTTGTAGATATGCTAGATGAGAACCACATGTTGCACAAAAGGGCAGATGTGATACTCATAGAGGTGATAGTACGCAACATAGCTACTGGTAGCCTGAGTCGAAACTTGGGTATAGAAGATGGTAAAGTGTTGCCGTTTGCCCTAGTGGAGTTCGACTACAAAGATGATGAGCTAGGCGACCCGAAGCTAAACGACCAACACTGCCTCATACTAGAGCTAGTGAAAGATCAATCGGAGCTAGACTATCTGAGGTATATGGCTCGCCGTATCAATACTCTATTGCAAGAGTTTTATGCAGTGAGGGATTTGACTCTAGTTGATTTCAAGCTAGAGTTTGGTAGAGATAGTGATGACAATATCATATTGATAGATGAGCTAAGTCCTGACAACTTCAGGTTATGGGATAGCAATAGTGGTGAAAAGATGGACAAAGATCGCTTCAGAGAGGGTCTAGGCGGACTCAAAGTAGCTTATGAAGAAGTATTAAACAGAATATTGATGGAGAAGTAGATGAAAGCAGTAGTAAATGTATATCTAAAAGAGGGTGTATTGGATCCACAAGGGAAAGCAGCACACCATGCATTGGAGTCTATGAATTTCAAAGGAGTTCAAGATGTTCGCATAGGCAAGCAGATCATCATCAAGCTAGAGACAAACGACAGAGATGAGGCAGAGAGCGAAGTCAAAGAGATGTGCGAAACGCTACTTGCAAATACAGTAATCGAAGATTATACTATAGAGATAGTGTGATATGAGAGTCGCGATATTAAGATTTCCTGGTACCAACTGTGAGTTTGATACACAATATTCTTTTGAGAAGCTCGGTCATAGCGTAGAGTTGATATGGCACAAAGAGGAGCCTCTACCTTCAGATACCGACTTGGTGGTAGTGCCTGGTGGATTTAGCTATGGTGACTATCTGCGTTCTGGCTCTATAGCTAGATTTTCTCCTGTGATGAAAGCTGTAATTGCCTATGCAAAGCAAGGTGGCAGAGTGTTGGGGATATGCAACGGTTTCCAAATCCTCACAGAGGCAGGACTGCTCCCAGGTGCATTGAAGAGAAACAACAACCTCCACTTCATCTCAAAGATACAGCATCTCAAAGTGGTCAATAGCGACAACACCTTCCTGAACCAATGTGACGATGGTGAAGTACTCAGCATCCCCATAGCACATGCGGATGGCAACTACTATATAGATGATGAGAAGTTATCAGAGATGGAAGAGAATGGTCAAGTCCTACTGCGATATAGCGATGTCAATGGCGAGAGAGTAGTAGTCAATGGCTCTGTCACATCTATAGCAGGTGTCTGCAACAAACAAAAAAATGTATTTGGTCTCATGCCTCACCCCGAGAGAGCTTTGGAGAATATACTAGGCTCCATAGATGGTATCAAGATGCTAAAAGGTTTTGATAGCTAATGATGAGACTACATAGATATCTACTTCTACTTATCATTACTATAGTTGGCTTGTCAGTCAATCTCTCAGCATCTGATGAGTATAAATATAGCTATCTACCCAAAAAAGTCTATGAAAATCAACTTTTCCCAATCACTATCATAGAGATAGAGTCAGATGGCAAGAGTCCTAGATTTGAGTTTGACAATAATAGCAAGAGTCAACCTATATTCAAGAAACCTCTAGTGGTTCAAAATGGCAACGATACATTCTATACATTCTACTTCAAGGCGTATGAAAAAACATTTCATCTTCCATCACTACGAATAGAGAGTGCTGACAAAACTTTAGATATAGAGGGTAGCGACATACCTATAGTGAAGCTAAAGCCTAGAGATGATTTCTCTGGAGTATTGGCAGCAGACATGAAGATGAGGACTTCACAAGCCTCCATATATGATGAAGAGAACAACTTAGTGACCGTATCGCTAGAGGCGTATGAGGCAAATATCGAAGATATGTATCTCAATGTAGTCAAAGAGGATGGTATAGAAAATATAAAGAGAGAGAATGCCAAGGTGATAGCAGAGTACTTTGCCGTAGTACCATCTACACAAAAAAATCTCAAATTTACATACTTCAACACTATAAAAGGTCAGTATCTATTTTTGAATATACCTATAGTGATAAAAAACTACTCCGTATCAACACAATCGGATATAAATCCAAAAGATGATAGTTTCGATAAGCTCAAGAAGTATGCACTTGTAGGATTGAGCATATTTTTTCTACTTATGTTTATATGGAAGCGAGACTTTTTCTACCTCATACTAGTAGCCTTGGCACTCATCGCACTATTGATGATGTATAGACCCAAAGAGAGGATATGTATAGAGCAAGGTGCGGCACTTTATATATTGCCTACAGATACCAGTCGCATAAGCACCAAAATAGATGAGAGGATAGATAGACCTCTTTTAGGTAAGAGATTGGAGTTCAACAAGATAGAGTATAAAAACAGAACTATAGGATGGATAAAAGATGAAGATATTTGCAAAGATTAGATTTTATTGGGGTGCATTTGCCATCTCATTTGTAGTGGCAGTCATCATGATACCACTGATTACTATTTTTCCAAAACATCAAGGCTCGATAATGCACTATCTCAATAGATTTATCATACTTATAATGGGTGGTAAATTAGAGGTGGTAGGTGAGCTTGACAAAGATGCTGATTTAGTTGTAGCAAATCATCAAGGAATTATAGATGTTGTAGGGTTAGAGGCTATACAAAATACCCATATCAGATGGATAGCCAAAAAGGAACTTTTTGATGCCTTTTGGTTTGGATATATACTCAAAAATAGCAATATGATATCTATAGACAGAGAGAATAAGACTGGACTGATCAAGCTTCTCAAAGAGGTCAAGATATCTAGAGAGGAGCTAAACCGCCAAGTTGTGCTATTTCCAGAGGGTACTCGTACCGATGGTCAAGAGCTACTATCTTTCAAGAGTGGTACGAAGTTCATAGCAAACAAGCTAAATCTAAAGGTTCAGCCAATAGTGATAACAGGTAGCAAGCAACTGCTAAATGAACATATTAGGACGGGACATAATGCGACAGTAAAATTTATATATCTACCCACTATAGATGTCAATGAGGCATCTGATGATTGGTATGAGAAGTTAAGAGAAGATATGCAAAAGGTTATAGATGATGAATATACTCACAATCACCGCAGTCGCTAGTGGAGGAGCTATAGGAGCCACCTCTAGGATGCTTATAAATGGCTTCGTGAGTCGCCATATTGTACACACTCTACCATTTGGTACGCTAGTGGTCAACCTATTGGGGAGTTTGATAATAGGTATACTTTTTGCTTGGTTTCATACCAACTCCACCCTATCGCCTCATCTCAAATCGTTTTTGGTGACAGGTCTTCTTGGTGCTTTGACGACATACTCTACCTTTGCTATAGAGAGCTTCTTTCTGCTAGAGTCTGGTCACTATATACATGCTTTTGCCAATATGGCACTCAACCTTTTTGGAACTATTATTATGGCTGGTATCGGCTATATGATGGTTCTACATATAGCCAAATAAGAGGACAAAATGCTAAGAGTAAATGAAGAGATAGAGAGACATATCAAAAAGCTCATACTACCATTACAAGATGATGATACACTTCTGCCGATACTAAAGAGGAGATTGACCAAAAAAGAGTACAAACTACTCCATATGATGGCAGCCAATATAGAGATCTCTGTGCAACAAGAGAAGCTCGGTCTAGAGCAAGAAAGTTATGAAAAGTTCAAAGGTAAATTGGTCAAAAAACTCAATCAAGAGAAGCTAAAGCAAGAGATGATGAGGGGCTAAACTCAATATTGTTGAGCAACAAAGCACTTGATACTTCAATGTATGATATAGATATTTATGATATAATTTTACCAATAGACTATATAAGGAGCAGTATTGAAAAGATATAGACTGAAATTCATCTCATTTACACTACTCTTTTATCTACTCTCCTCATTTTTGAGTGCTACCCATATACACAATGATGAACATGTATCGCACAATGACTGCAAGATATGTATAGTAGTCAAAAATCTCCACAGTGCTGATGCACCCAATATAGCTACACTTCCTCTCATAGATGCTATCCATTATCAGAAAATAGCAATCTACCATTCCTTATTTGTGCGAGCCATAGAAAAAGGCTTTGATGCGCACGCTCCTCCACTCTTTTCTTGATCATAATATATATAAATCACTAGCAAATTTTAATAAATATCTTGCAAAACCTATCGGACACGAGGGCTTTAGCCTCGTCAAAAAGTAAGACGCAAATCTTACTTCCAAGTTCTGCAATAATTCTAATCATACAAGGAAAAAATAATGACAAAAAAGATGATACTCTTGTCACTAGCTACCTCTGTGAGCTTGTTTGCCCAGAGTGAGCTTGAAGAGGTCAAAGCACTTTTGGCACAACAGATCAAAACAACACAGGCACTCCAAAAGCGTCTTGTGGCACTAGAGAAGCGACAAAAAAGCGTAGAGAAAAAAGAGAAACAGTTGGTAGCCACAACCAAAAAGAATAAGCATCATATAACACAAAATACACGGCATAGAGCTACATCTATAGCTACCAACCAGAATAGTGAAGCAGAAGAGAGTCAACCATCACAACAGACTGCACAGACATTTGACCAAAAGTCATTTTTGCCTGATATTGCTC
>WFMX01000304.1 GCA_015488875.1 Campylobacterota bacterium
CTTCTATATATTGTTTCAAATATAACATTTTAGTGACATTGTTTTGTTATAATGCCGTTTAAGAGATATATTGCTATAGGATATAGTTGTATCTATTTTGACCATAGCCAAACTATCTGCGAAGATAGGACGGAAAGCTACAGATCTTCTAATGCAGGAGACCGCTGAGTTGCCAATCAACACATTTTGGATATTAAGAAGGAGAAGGGACATGGAGATGAAAGTTATATTGGCTCCACTGATACTTGCAGCTAGTATTGGTGGATTATCGGCAACTACACTCAAAGAGGTGGTTTCTGAAGTATTGGATACAAATCCAGTAATCATAGAGAGGCTTAGGAACTATAGTGCCACTAGAGAAGAGATAAGCATAGCAGAGGCAGGATACTATCCCACGCTAGATGCACAATCATCACTAGGCAGAAAATATACTGGCAGATTGTCTGGAGATGGTGGTGGCGATACTCTCAATGAGACATATAGTGTATTCCAAAACTCTCTCATATTGAGACAAAATATATTTAATGGCTTCAGTACTCATGAGCAGGTAAATTATCAAAAGATGAGGACACTAGCAGCAGGCTATAGCTACCTAGAGAAAGCAAATGATGTGACTCTGCAAGCTATCAAAGTATATATTGATCTACTGAAAAACCAAGAGTTATTGAGAAATAGTGAGATAAATGTAGATCATAATACAAAACTATATACCAAAGTATCAAAAGCGTATAAAGCTGGACTTACATCACTCTCAGAAGTGAGCAAGATACAGTCGTCACTATCTCTAGCAAAATCAAACATGATGGTACAGCACAATAGATTGGCAAATGCGATGTTTAACTTCAGAAGAGTGACAGGTCGTATAGTATCTCTCAAAGATTTAAAAAAACCTAACTTCAATATAGCATTACCACAAAATGAAAGATCAGCATCGATGTATGCACTAGAGTATAATCCATCTCTGTTGGTGGGTAAGTACAATATCAAAGGTGCAGAAGCACTATATAGAGAGAGTAAAAGCAAGTTTTATCCAAAATTGGATTTTGAAGCGAGTGAAAACTACAACCAAAACTATAATGAATTTACAGGCACGGATGATAGATTTCAAGCTATGTTGGTAGTGAGTTACAATCTTTACAATGGTGGAGCAGATGAAGCAGCAAAGAGAAATAAGATATCAAAACTCAGTCAAGAGGTAGCAGTCACAGATGACCTCAAGAGACAAGTGATAGAGGGCATGGAGCTATCTTGGGGATCTTATGATTTGGCATCAGACCAGATACCATTTTTGGTAGACTACAAAAAGCAGAGTGGTGAGACTCTAAAGCTCTACAGTAAAGAGTATGAGCTAGGCGAAAGATCACTACTAGACCTACTTGCTACAGAGAATGACCTCAAAAGAGCCAATGATGAGTTGATCAATGCAAAGTATAATCTACTGCTTTCAAAGTACAGAATATTGGATGCGATGGGACTCACTATGGCTTCAATCATGGGTAATGTAAAAAAGTATTACCAGAGAGTAGGCATATTTAACCAAGGCAAATCCACACCTCGTGATACCCTACCACAAAGTTTTGATAAAGACAATGATGGCGTGATAAGTAACAAAGATTTATGTACCAGCTCAAAAAAGAGAAATGGTCAACTACCATTTGGTTGTACTAAATCTGTAAATAATTTAGAATCAGTAAGGTTGTAAAGATGATAAAAAAGATATTAATGATGCTCTCTTTAGGCACGGTAGCAGTGACAGCTAGTGATCTATACACTAGTACATACTTTTCCAAATCAGGTGTGATATATCCACACATAGATACAGGCATAGATAATAGAGTCAGTGCAAATACCATAATGACTAAAAGATCAGTATATTCAGCTCCTATATACTTCGATAGATTTGGTAAATTTACCAAAGGCTCTCAAAAGGCTCTCGCCAGAATAGCCGACATGATTAAGGAGAGGAGATCAAAGAATTATTATATCACACTCATTGGGCATACCTCTAGTTATACTCTACCTAGCCACAAGATAGAGTTGAACTTTTGGAGTTCATTTTGGCAAGATATGAAGTTTCGTTCTACTAGTAGAGATACTATATCAGATGAAGTCAACAGACGCATCTTAAAAGTATATAGTAGCCTAAAAGATAGAGATATCAACACAGATAGAGTCTATACAGAAAACCGTATGGATAGAGACCCAATAGCGACAGAAGCTACAAAAGAGGGTAAGGCACTCAACCGCAGAGTCACTGCTACACTCTATTATTAGTGTCCCTGCAACATTAAGATTTTTTGGACGAGACGGAGCTAAAGCACCGTGTCCATCATCTCTGATAAATTTTGCAAATAGCAATCATAACTTCAAATATTTTCTATACAACTAACCTTCACAAAACCGCCACTCATCACTAAGCGACACGGTAGCGTTGTCTATGATATCAAGTTTTGATATCTTGATGGATAATTTATCTATATTTTGGTACGAAGATATGATTAGCTCCTTGAGAGCCGAAAGAGCTTCTTCTAATAGCTCAAACTTTTGGGATAGCATCTCGTTTTCTACTAGAGATATGATATCAGCATAGTTTATAAATCGTTCGTCTTTATAATCGTATGAGAGAGTTATATCTATAGAGATCCTCTGTGGAGTGACCCTCTCAAAGTCAAGTATGCCTATGATAGCCTCTATAGATAGAGACTCTATCTCTATAGTCACGCTACTCTCTTCTCCTCTTTTTTGAAGAGTCTCACTATGTTTGGTATATGCTTGTAGAATATGATGATAGATATGACCCATATAGGTGAGTGCGAGCCTATCTCAGGCACCTCTGGATATATGACATAACTTGCTATGATAAATGCAGTGAGTGCTATGAGAGAGGAGAGAGATGATATCTTAAGTCCCTTACTTGCAATACCCCATACTGCTATAGCTATGAGAGCAGGTATAGGCATAAGTACCGCCAATACACCAAAACCAGTCGCCACTCCCTTGCCACCTTCAAACATCAAAAATGCAGAAAAGCAGTGACCGATCACCGACAACACAGCTATGGTCCATAGAGTAGAGTCACTAACCCCTAGCCACATAGCCACCAATAATACTGCTATGCCCTTGAAAGCGTCCAAAAAGAGTGTGATAGCTCCTAGCTTTTTAGCCAATGCAGGGTCTTGTTCTTTGACTACCCTGAGTACATTGGTAGCACCTATGTTGCCACTACCCTCTTGTTTGATATCTACTCCTGCGAATTGTTTGGCGAGCAGATAGCCAAATGGTATACTGGCCACTAGATAGGCAGATAAGTATAGTATGATATTTTGGTTGAAAAAGTCCATGATTTGATCCATTATGTTAATATAGTGCAATTTTAACTGAATTTAGATAAAATAACCATATTAATAAGCAAGGAGTGATAATGTCTATTGACTATAGAGCCGAAATAGAGAGAATGAAGAGAGAGCATGGTATCACTGTAGTGGCTCACTTTTATCAGAGAGATGAAGTTTTCGAGATGGCGGATATCACTGGAGATAGCCTAGAGCTTGCAAGACGATGCAAGGCTGATGATAACGAGTGGGTGGTCTTTTGTGGCGTAGGGTTTATGGGGCAGAGCGTCAAAGTGATAGCTCCAGAAAAGAGAGTACTCATGCCAAAGATAGCATGTTGTGCGATGGCACGGATGATAGATGGTAGTTATTTTGACGATAGTGTCGACTATATGGTGCAAAGAGGCATAGCCAAAGAAGATATACTCCCCATCACATATATCAACTCAGATGTGACAGTCAAATCAAAAGTAGGTGAGATGGGAGGTATGGTCTGCACTAGCTCCAATGCTTTCAAGATCATAGAGAAAGGATTGGAGAGTGGCAAAAAGATACTATTTGTACCAGATAGATGCCTAGGGCAAAACTTTGCCAATTTCATGGGTCTCAAGTCTTGTGTCATAGGAGAGGGGGAGTGCGACCCAAAAGAGGCGGATGTCATCTGCTTCAATGGTTTCTGCTCTGTACATCAGCTCTTTACGCTAGATGATATCTCATTTTATCGTGAAAAATATCCAGATATACTCATAGCCGTACACCCCGAGTGCGACCCCAAGATAGTAGAAGCAGCCGACTTCTCAGGATCTACATCACAGCTCATCAAATATGTAGGCGAACTAGACCCCAAGCAGAAAGTAGCAGTAGGTACAGAGTACAATCTAGTCAATCGAATGAGGGGCAAAAATACCTTTGTACTCTCATCAACCAAACCAGAGTGTCCGACAATGAATGAGACTACGCTAGAAGATCTCTATCTCACACTCAAATCCATAGAGGACAAAAAGCCTATCAATGAG
>WFMX01000305.1 GCA_015488875.1 Campylobacterota bacterium
CAGCGTCAGATGTGTATAAGAGACAGGGATCGAAAAAGATGTAGAGCAGAGGGCGAGAGTGTCACTCATTGATGGTAGTTCGCCTAGCTCAATATCGGAGAGATTTTTCAATACGATGATATCCGACCTGAAGATAAGTGGGCATTTTTTGCCAGATACAAAACATCACAAAGGTAGTATAGATAGTGGTATGATACCACCTACACTCAAATCAAAAGATATAATAGTCAAGTACAATCTTATACAATCGTCAGGTTTGAAGATAGTCATCAAGGTATTTAAGGCTTCAAACTCTTCGCTGATCGCTACCAAAGATTACTCCATATCCTCTGTAAGTAAATACCCATTTTTGGCACACAAGGCAGTGAGCGAGATCAACAACATATTGAGGTTCTCATCCGTTGATTGGCTCAATAGATATGTAGTTTTTTCCAGATATACAGGTCCCAAAAGAAGTGTGATAATCTTGGCAGATTATACTATGCAGTATCAAAAAAATGTGATAAGAGGTGGACTAAACCTCTTCCCTAAGTGGGCAGATGAGAAGCAGAGTAGCTTCTACTATACATCATTCAATGGTGCTATACCGACACTCTACAAGCTCAATATCTATAGTGGCTCAAAGAGTAGGATCACTTCATCACAAGGCATGCTAGTCTGTTCTGATGTGAGTCCTAATGGAAGTAAAATATTGCTCACGATGGCACCAAACGGACAGCCTGATATCTATGAGATGAGCGTATCTTCTAGGTCTACTAGGAGATTGACAAATTTTGCAGGCATTGATGTGGGTGGTAAATATCTAGGTAGTAGTGCTATAGCATTTGTATCCAATAGATTAGGGTATGCCAATGTATTCAAGAAATCAATAGGTGGTGGATCTGTATCACAGTTGGTACATAGGGGAAGAAACAACAACTCCGTAGATACCAATGGCAATAAGGTAGTCTACTCTAGCCGAGAGAGTAGCAATAGCTTCAGTGCAAACGCATTCAGTCTATATTTGACTAGCTCTAGTGGCTCAGGTACTAGACCGTTGACCACCACAGGTGTCAATCAATTCCCAAGATTTTCATCAAATGGAGATACTATACTCTATATAAAACATTACAATAACAGAAGCTCAATAGGATATATAAATCTATCAAGCAAACAGACTATGTTGTTCCCATTGGGCGGAAAAGTCCAATCAATAGATTGGTAAAAGGAATAAGGATAAATTATGATAAAAAAAACTATAATATTTGCAGTTATAGCACTACTGATGTTGAGTGGATGTAGCAAAAAGAAACCTAAGCCAAATACCAATGAGATAGCTAGTGATACTATATCGGTCGATGATAGTTCTTTTGGTAGTAGCGGAGGCACTGGAGCAAATAGTGGACCAGGATACAACAGTAGCTCTGATGGTATGAAGAGTATCTACTTTGATTTTGATCAATACAACTTGGACTCTGAGATGTTGAGTACAGTCAGCTTCAATACAGGAGTACTAAATAAAAAGCTAGGCTCTGCTCAAGTCAAAGTAGAGGGTAATTGTGATGAGTTTGGTACAGACGAGTATAATCAAGCACTTGGACTAAAGAGAGCCAAAGCTGTCAAAGATAGTCTGATATCTCAGGGGGTAAATGGCTCCAAAATCATACTAGTGAGCTACGGAGAGAGCAATCCAAAGTGTAGCGACATGAGTGATAGCTGTTATGCTCAAAATAGACGAGTAGATTTCCATTTATTGAGATAATAGATGAAGAGACAAACAGTATCTGCCATATCTATACTCTGTATATCCGCTACGCTATCTTGTGCCCAGTCGGATAGAGAGAAGATGGCAATGATGCAACTGCAACTAAATCAACTCTCAGAAAGAGTAGAGGGTCTGACTACAGTCATAGAGGGTCTAAATGTCACTACCAATGATCTCGACAGCAAATCATCAGCTAGCTCTACGACATCTTTGACGGCACTAGAGGCAAAGATAGATCGCATCGACCGAGAGTGTATCAAGAGAGGCGACAGAGAGATCAGCCAGAGTAAAAAAGTGGAGAGATCAAAAGAGAGCAGTAAGATTAGGGTAGACAAACCTATCTCTCAAAATAGCACAGAGGTAAAAAATAATTCAACTCTATATAGAGAGGGTGCTAGATTTTTCCAAAAGCAACAATATAAAAATGCAGAAGATAGATTTCACCTGATGGTAGAACGAGATTATAAGAAAGCATCAAGCAACTACTATTTAGGTGAGATAGCTTATTATACCAAAAACTATAATGATGCCATACATTACTATAAGAAGAGTGCCAAGCTCAACGGCAAAGCAAGCTATATAGATATACTCCTACTACATACAGCAATATCGCTAGAGAAGAGAGGTGACAAAGCAGAAGCAAAATTGTTTTACAACACTCTCATTCAAGACTATCCAGACAAAAAAAGCAGTAAAATAGCCAATAAAAATCTGAAGAGATTGTAGTATGATGCCCTCTGTCGAGACCAGCAAAACAACTTTCCTTATTTCATCTAATTATTCTTGTGAAGTTCCTAAAAGAACAGGTGAACACAGTAGTCTCACCTAGTGAACTATCTCCCTATGGTTAGATCAAAAGTCGCCTATAGGTACTCTCTTCTCTTCCCCTAGGTCGAGGTCTTTGATCCATATGAGACCATCTCGCACTTCATCTTCACCTATAATGGCACAATATTTTGCATTGACCTTGTCTGCACCCTTTAGGTGGGCTTTTAGCTTTTTGGCACTATACTCTACTGTCACTTTATCTGTGGCTCTCTTGGATGATGCTAGAGGAAACAACATATCTACAGACTCCTCATCCATAGCACCCATATAGTAACCCTCTCGAATGACTTCAGGCATTTGCACAAGCTCCATGATCCTCTCTATACCTATGGCGAATCCCACTGCTGGGGTAGGTTTGCCATCTAAGTACTCCACGAGCTTATCGTATCTACCGCCACCTGCTATAGCACTCTGAGCTCCTATCTCTGAGCTGACAAACTCGAACGCTGTCTTGTTGTAGTAGTCTAACCCTCTCACTAAATTTGTATCTACCTCATAGCCGATACCTGCACTGTCCAATAGCTCTTTGAGTTTGGCAAAGTCACTGCTACAGTTCTCACATAGATTTTTTATCAGTTTTGGTGACTCAATCAATATAGATTTACATTTCTCATTTTTGCAATCAAGCACCCTGATAGGATTGCTCTCTATCCTGCGGTTGCAATCTTCGCATAAATCTTCCCTATGAGTATCCAAGAATGATACAAGATTTTCTCTATATGGAGGCATACACTCTTGACATCCTAGAGAGTTGATCTGTAGAGTATACCCTATGCCTAGCTCTCTAAATATATCGCCTATCATCTCTATGGTGGTAAAATCCTCGCAGACACTACCTTCACCAAAGCTCTCACAGCCAAACTGATGAAACTCTCTCAATCTACCCTTTTGTGGTCTCTCATATCTAAACATAGGACCGTAATAGTAAAATTTGTATTTAGCCGACTGCTGTCTATCGAGCTTTGCCGAGACAAATGCCCTCACCACTCCTGCCGTACCCTCAGGACGCATACATACATCATTGCTACCTTTGTCCACAAACTGATACATCTCTTTGCCTACTATATCACTACTCTCACCTACGGAACGACGAAATAGTGCTGTCTGCTCTAGTATAGGTGTCTCTATATAGCTGTATCCGTATCTCTTGGCTATGGCTATAGCAGTAGTGACTATATGCACAAATCGTTGACTCTCTTCAAATGTGAGATCTTTCATGCCTTTTAGGGGGTTTATCATAATTATCCTTCTTTACTATATCTCTGCTATTTTCGTAGAAGTCTATCACTATTTCTCTTCAAGCACAATTATTCATTGAGATTGATTTTGTTGAAACTCAGATTTATTATCTCTATGATAATATTATTTTTCTATACTAAAAGCAATTGCTCCATCAATAATAGCCAAATCATTACCTTTTTTAACCTGTAAACAGTTTAGGCTAAAATAATCTTTTGATGAAGTCTCTTTACCATTTTTAAGTTTCAATACTGAGTTAGTTTCGAGACTAGACAGAGAACATTTCAATGTTTTTTTTGACAGCCCATCTCTTTTGGCTGGGTCATGAACAAATAAAAAATCTCCATTGAAGCCAACAACACTCACATAGTGACCATTCGTTCGCAAATAGGTATTGGAATTTTTGTTATATCTATACCAACCGATATTTAATATTATATTTGAATTTTCTACAGAGGATTTCTTTATCCATTCTAAATTAGGTATTTTGCCTATACGATTCTTTTTACTTCTCCAGCCCATAGTTTCTACTCTGACATCATAACCCTTGTCTCTAATAAAA
>WFMX01000306.1 GCA_015488875.1 Campylobacterota bacterium
GGCAATGACTATGGGTATGAGAGATTATTTGCTAGACAGATTCAAGCCAATGGTGTAGAGGGCGATATATTTATAGCCATATCCACTTCAGGCAACTCAGCCAATATCATAGAAGCTATCAAAGAATCTAAAGAGAAAAAGATCATCACGGTAGGGTTGACAGGTTCCAAAGAGTGTGAGATGGATAGTCTATGCGACCACATCATCAAAGTACCATCTAGCTCTACACCGCGTATACAAGAGTCTCATATATTGATAGGTCATATCATATGTGCCATTATCGAACAAGAGATCTTTGGAGAGAAAGATTAATATGGCTCAAAAAGGACTCTTTTTAGATAGAGATGGCATCATCAATGTAGACAAGAGCTACCTTTACAAGATAGAAGATTTTCTTTTCATGGACGGTATATTTCATATCTGCAAGCATTATTTAGATAGAGACTACCTCATATTTATCATCACCAACCAATCGGGTATATCGAGGGGCTACTATAGTGAAGATGATTTGACCAAATTGCATAATTGGATGATAGGAGAGTTTGCAAACAGGGGCATCACTATCACAGATATCAACTACTGCCCACACCACTACGAAAAAGGCATAGGTAGATACAAAGTAGATTGTGAATGCAGAAAGCCAAAGAGTGGCATGATAGATGAATTGGCAGAGCGTTATAGTATAGATCTATCTAACTCTACACTCATAGGTGACAAATCTAGCGATATAGAGGCTGGCAAAAATGCAGGTATCACTACAAATATACTTATCAAGAGCCACTACCAAAATAGATATGACTATGAGAGCCTAAGAGAACTCTTGGACAAGCTAAATGCCAAATAGACTCTACTCACTCAAGAACTACATGTCTCTCCAGAGTGGTTTTGATGCTTGTGACAATGTGATTTAGATGAAAATATTAGAAACGATCACACAAGGTGAAAGCCAAACAGTAGAATTCAAAAGCTCTTTCCAAAAAGAGGTTATAGAGTCTGTTGTTGCTTTTGCAAATGCAAAGGGAGGCAAGGTCTTTATTGGTGTCAGCGACAAGGGTGACATTGTTGGCATCGAACTAACGCAAGAGAGTTTACAAAATTGGATCAATCAAATCAAGCAAAATACTTCGCCATCAGTGATTCCCGATATGGAGGTTGTCGAAATAGATGACAAACAGATTGTCGTTATTGATGTCAAAGAGTATCCAGTCAAGCCTGTAAGCTATAAAAATAGGTATTTGACACGAAGGCAAAACTCAAACCACATCATGAGTATGGAAGAGATAGCCAATGAATATTTAAAGACAAAGAATAGCTCTTGGGATTATTATGTTGATAATAGACAAAGCTTCAGCGACATTAGTCTAGGAAAAGTGGAACAATTCATCCAAACAATAGAACGGCATTTTGGCAAGAAATTTTACGATACTCCGATGCAGGTTTTGCAAAAATATGGCTTGGTCATCAATGATAGGATTACTTTCGGTGCATACTTGCTGTTCTCGAAAGATTTCAACACCCTTTCAGGTATTCAGGCGGGTCGATTTAAAACATCGACAGACATTATTGATAGCATATCTCTCAATACAGATCTGTTTACAGAGATTGATGAACTCATAGTATTTCTAAGAAAACATTTTATGGTGGAGTATATCATAACTGGCAATCCTCACAGAGAAGAGCGATATGACTATCCGTTAGATGCCATAAGAGAGATTGTACTCAATATGATAGTTCATAGAGATTATAGAGATAGCAGTGATTCGATTATCAAAATATTTGACAACCGTATAGAGTTTTTCAACCCTGGTGATCTCTATGATGATCTAACTATAGAAGAGCTACAAAACAATAATTATATTTCAAAGACAAGAAACAAACTTATTGCATTGATGTTCAAAGAGTGTGGTCTCATCGAAAAGTACGGTTCAGGAATAGAGCGAATCAAGAGGCTGTGTACTAAGCACCACATACCTAATCCTAAATTTGAAGAGATGCAAAAAGGTTTTAGAGTGACGATTTATAAAGAAATTGCCCAAGCAAAAAATGATGGCGGTGTAAATGGCGGTGTAAATAAATTGTTCTCTTTTATACGACAACATCCAAATGCAAACGCTAAACTTATCAGTGAAAATATGGATGAACCTTTAAGAACTGTTCAGCGGTGGTTGAAACAACTCAAAGATGAAGGCAAAGTAGAGTTCATAGGTGTACCTAAAACAGGTGGGTATTATGTCAAATAACTTTTCTAGTGTCGTCACTGAAACAGAAAGCTTGACTAATTGGGCTATATTTAGATGGTATTAAATATTGATAAATAAGCTAAAATCCCTCAAAAACCATCAAGGCTTCATAAGGTATTTCAAAAACACAACATGGCTCTTTGGCGAGAGGATACTGCGGATGATTGTAGGACTTTTTGTAGGTGTGTGGGTGGCACGATACTTAGGTCCAGAGCAGTTCGGACTACTCTCATATGCTCAGAGCTTTGTAGGGCTTTTTAGTGCTATCGCTGCATTGGGACTAGATAATATATTGGTGAGAGAGCTTGTCAAAGATGTAACTCAGCAGAACAGACTGCTAGGTACGGCCTTTGGACTCAAGCTAATGGGGGCGTTTACGGTACTTTTGCTACTTGCGATAGCTATCAACTTCACATCCAATGATTCATATACAAATAGCCTCATCTTTATCATAGCGAGTGCTACTATATTTCAGAGTTTCAATGTCATAGATATCTACTTTCAGAGTCAAGTGATGAGCAAGTATGTAGTCTATGCCAACTTCATATCTCTCAGCACCTCTACAATGGTCAAGATATATCTATTGCTCAATGACACACCACTCATATATTTCGCTGGGGTGATACTCTTTGACAATCTCATACTAGTGTGTGGATTTATATACTTCTATATGCGGGATCTGCAGACTCTGCGAAGCTGGAGATTTGACACTACTCTAGCAAAGAGTCTACTCACCGATAGCCTACCTCTCATCGGAAGTGGCATGGTAGTAGCAATCTATATGAAGATAGATCAAGTGATGATCAAAGAGATGCTAGACAGTAGTGCAGTTGGCAACTATGCCGTGGCGGTGAGGCTCAGTGAAGTTTGGTACTTCATACCTATGGTGATAGGA
>WFMX01000307.1 GCA_015488875.1 Campylobacterota bacterium
CACCTGACAAGATAATATTATTGAAATTAAATAATATTATCTCACAAATAAGATGAATAGTCGATAAAATTTGGTATTATATGATGATATAATTCAAAATAAATGTGTTAGGTGGGAGATATCAATTGAAATTAATAAGTTTATGGTTGTGCACAGCGGCTCTTCTTTTGGCGAGAGATGAATATAGTGACAAGGCATGGGGTGCTGGTATAGTAGGCAGGGTTGACTCTGTACCATACAATTATCCATCTATAGATGATAGTAGTGTCAACAACTTCGTGCCACTATTTTACTATGAAGATGATTACTTCTATATGCATGGCTTGACATATGGTTTTAAGCTTTTTGATTGGGATCAGGCTCAGGTATCGCTTGTGAGCCGTGTGAGGTTTTTGTCTATACCAGAGGAGATGCAAAACGAAGTACAAGGTGATAGCTTAGACTATGGTCTCAGAGGTAGATATTTTTTAGAAGACAATCAGTATATAGATCTCGAACTGATGCAAAATTCAAATGATGGCACGCTAGTCAATCTGACATACTCTGCCGACTTGGTATATGGAGATACCTATTTCATGCCATATGCGACTTTGGGTCTGAAAGATAGCAAATTCAATACTCAATACTACGGTAGAGAGACAGAAGATATCGCTAATGACTACGATATAACTGCTGGATTTGAAGCAAAATATCATGTATACTCAAACTTTTATCTACTTGGTGGAGCTAGTGCTACATATTTAGGTGGCAACATAGGCGGAGCCGAGATGATAGATAGCGACTTGACCTATAGTCTCTATGCTGGTATAGGTGTTATGAACGATAAGAAAAAAGAGTTTTTTGATATTGATGGTATGAAGCCATATCTCAGATTGGCAGAGGGTTGGGCTACAGTGTCAAGCCTAGAAGATATAGCGGCTGGCTCCGTTGTCGAAGATAAATATAGCAACCAATTCACATCTATCTTTTATGGTCACCCTATTTACAACAGACTATTTGACCTCCCTGTCGAGCTATATATGTCACCTGGATTTGTCTATCATCACTCATCAGAGGTGCAGGATAGTACATGGGAGTTGGATTTTGAATTCAAAGTATACTATACACTACCTATAGAGTCAGTAGGCATTAGACTCGGTGCTGGCGAAGGATTTTCATACATAGACAACAATACATATATAGAGAGACTAGATGGGGAGCCAAAGGGGTACAAGATGAGTCATCTCAACTTCTTCTTGGATCTGAGTGCAGATGTAAATCTAGGCTTTTTTGGCAAGAGCTTTGAGTCGCTATGGCTAGGTGCAGCAGTACATCATAGATCATCTGTCTTTGAAGCCTCATCACTCTTTGGTCGTATCAAGGGTGGTAGCAACTACAACACCGCATACTTACAATGGCACTTCTGATCCAATGCCGACAAACAAGAGAATGAAGGCGTATGACCTCATAAAGCTACTCCAAGAGAAGATGAATGAATCTATCATAGGTCAAGAGCATATAGTCGAGAGACTCATCATGGCTCTCCTCGCTGATGGCAATATACTCTTAGAGGGGCTTCCTGGTCTCGCAAAGACTAGGGCCGTAAGGGCTATGGCAAAGATAATTCACTCTGATTTTAGACGCATACAATTTACCCCAGACTTGAAATCTACTGATGTCACAGGTAGTGAGAAGATGTATGAGGAGAATGGTGAGTATAAGTTTAGATTTGAAGAGGGTCCTATTTTCGGCAATATCATACTTGCAGACGAGATAAATAGAGCTCCTGCTAAAGTACAAGCAGTAATGCTAGAAGCCATGGAAGAGAGACAAGTTACCGTAGCAGGCAAAGGCCATGATCTGCCCAAACTATTTATAGTCCTAGCTACACAAAAACCTATAGAGCAAGAGGGTACATATCCACTCCCAGAGGCTCAAAAAGATAGATTTTTGATGCATGTCAAGATTACATATGCAGATATGGAGTCCGAACTCAAAATGATTCGACTAGTCAGAGACGAGAGAGACAACAAACCAAAAACAGAAGACAATAGAAGGATACCAAAAGAGGCGATATTTGTAGCACGCCGTGAGATAGCCAAGGTGAAGATGAGTGAAGATATAGAGAGATATATCATAGCATTGGTCTACTCTACTAGGTTTCCGCTCAGGTATAGCAAGCAGTTAAATATCTTCATAGAAGTTGGAGTAAGCCCTAGAGCTACACTGGCACTAGAGCAGTGTTCTCGTGTCTATGCTTGGCTCAATGGTCGAGATGAGGTGGTGGTAGATGATGTCAAGGCTATCATACATGATGTCTTTCGCCATAGATTGGTCATGAGTAGTAGTGCACAGCTCAACGAAAAGACAAATGATGACATAATAGATCTCATACTAGATCAAGTGCCAGCTCCTGGCGATGCGGAGAGAGAGATGATGGAGAAACTGAAGAGAGAAAGAGAACAGAGAGAAGTAGAAAACGCTGACAAAAAAGGTGCTAACAAAAATGATGTTGAGAACAAAAATGGATAATATAGTCATCACAGGATGCAGTACAGGTATAGGACTAGAGACAGCACGGTATCTCAAAGAGCATTTTGTCACAGTCTATCCAACCGCTAGAGATCCAAAAGATGTAGAGATGCTCAAAAGTATCGGATTTGAGAATGCAATGTTACTAGATGTAACAAAAGCAGATGATATCAGCAGAGTGATATCGGAAGTATTGAAGATAGATACCAAGATAGATGTATGGTTCAACAATGCAGGCTATGGACAGCCAGGAATGATAGAAGATATCACTACAGATACTCTGAGAGATCAGTTCGAGACCAATGTATTTGGATTGCAAGAGTGTACGAGGCAGATCATACCAGTGATGAGAAAGCAGGGATACGGCAAGATCATTCAACATAGCTCTGTTTTGGGTATCATATCACTAGCTGGCAGAGGTGCATACAATGCTAGCAAGTATGCGATTGAGGGGTTGACAGATACTCTCAGACTAGAGCTTAAGGGTACAGATATATATCCTGTATTGCTAAATACAGGTCCAATCACAAGTAACTTTAGGCAAACAGCCATAGATAAGTTGAAAAAAAATGTAGATATAGAGAACTCTATATTTAGAGATAAATATCTTTTGACTATCAGTGGTAATAATAAAAAAGTGCCATTCAATGAGGAGGCAGATACTGTAGCAAAAGTAGTTTACAGCATCATTGTTGCAAAAAAACCAAAACCTAGATACTATATCACTAAAGCCACATATCTATTGGGGTATCTAAAGAGGGTATTGAGTAGCTTTTGTTTGGATAAAGTCCTATCACGAGTTGGTTAGGGCTTAATGTTGTAATTTTAGATTGATAATAAATATGGAGATAATATGAATAAAAAAATACTATTGATTATGGTTGGGTTGAGTTCTTTGCTGTGTAGCTCAACAGAAAGTGATATATTTGTGTCTGATTATATGACTACTATAGTGGCACTAGTACTGCTGGCTATAGTCTCAGTGATAATGCTCTATGTCTCTTCTGAACAGCTGAAAAAAAACAAGATACTATATCAAGAGATATTAGAAAAACAGAAGATGATAGAGGAGAACCAAACGGGTCTCTTGACTAATATGAGTGAAAATATCTCCAAGATTACGAAAGAGGCCATAGAAAACCGTAATAATATATTGAAAAACTCAAATGATAAATCATTGGAGTATATACTCTCAGAGGTGATAGAGACAGAGAATACTCTATTGGATAGAACCAATGACTTGATAGAGTTTCTCAAGCTCAAATCAAAAAAGATCAAAATCACAAATGAGTTTTTCAACCTAAACAATGTACTCAATGAGATATCTGGCTCACTCTCATCTACATTCAAAAATGATAATGGTGTAGAACTCATCTATGATATAGACAATGAGATACCTAGATTTCTGATAGGCGACTCTCTACATTTGGGGCAAGTGCTATATAATCTATTGGAATTTTCTATACTGCAGACTCTTGAGGGCGAAGTGAGACTGAAAGTTCTCATGTTTAAAACTTTTGAGGACAAGACTGAGCTACAGTTTCAGATCACAGATACAGGTGCAGGTATAGCGACAGAGAAGATAGATACACTCTTTGATCCCCACTACAACAAAGAGAAGGGTGAGTATATAGGTCTAGGACACTTCGTAGCCAATGAACTTGTCACTCTGATGGGTGGCGAATTGATGGTAGAGAGTGTGCTGGGCAAGGGTAGTACATTTACAGTCATCCTGCCCCTACAAGTATCAGATCCTGCCAATAGAAGAAAATATAGATTGCCAGAGAAGATACTCACTACAAAGAAAGTCTTTGTGGTCGACAACAGTTACAACTCATCATTAGCGATCAAGAAGATGTTTGCATACTTCAAACATGATGTCAAGGTCTATTCAAAATCTCAATTTGAAAAAGAGATGCCAAAGCTTGAAAAGTATGATATCATCGTTATGGATGAGGATCTATTTACACCAAAAGTCATCAAATATATATCTAGTCTCAAAGAGAAGAGAGAAAAAGGTGATTTGAAGATATTGGGGTTAGGCTCCATATTTAACCCTATAGAGAATGAATTTGCAGATCATATCATAGAGAGGAGATTGAAAAAACCACTCAACCAAGAGAGGATATTTGAGCTCATCATAGATCTCTATAGATTGGATGTAGCCGAAAGTGTGCCTGGTGATTTTGAGGGATCAGTTGGCAACGATGGAGTAGCAAGAACCATACGAGGCCCGATGAGTGAAACACCAAATATCAGAAGAGACCATTTTGCCGAATTTGCAGGCAACAATCTACTGATAGTAGAGGATAATCTCATCAACCAAAAAGTACTCACTACCATACTAGGCACCTCTGGTATAGATATCACACTTGCCAACAATGGTGAAGAGGCGGTAGTCAAAGTGACCACAGGCAAAAAGAGGTTTGACCTAGTTTTGATGGATATAAATATGCCTATAATGGATGGCTATACAGCCACTAAGCATATCCGAGATACGAAAGCATTTGATGATCTGCCTATAGTATCATTCACAGCACTTGTTCTGGATAGCGAGGTAGAAAAGATGTACAATGCAGGTATCAATGCTTTCTTGGACAAACCTCTAAATATAGGTAAGCTCTATACGGTATTTAAAATATATATGGATAAAAATGATTCTTCAGCTGAGAGCAAAAAATCTATCAGCAGTAGCGTACCTCCAAAAGTAGATGCCATCAACATAGGCTTGGGTATCAAACATACCAATGGTAATGAAGCACTATATATGGAACTCCTCAATGAATTTAATAATACATATGAAAATAGCGATCAGTTGTTTGAAAAACTGTTAAAAGAGCATAGGTACGAGCAGATAAAGATGTTGTGTCTCGATATGAAAGGTTTGGCAGGGACTATAGGAGCTGAAGATATGTACCAAAAAGTTGATGAGATACATAAGCTATTTATCTACAATGACCAGCAGCTACTTGGCGGATATCTAAAAGATTATCAACTAGAGATCAAGAGACTCGGAACATCGATCAATCACTATCTCGATGAGAACAAGTACTCTTCTTGACTTAGACTACCCCTTAGGACTAGTAGTTGGTAGACACCCCTAACTGAGCCCAACCTCAATTTGATGATATGGATTTGCTACTAAAAGTATTACTA
>WFMX01000308.1 GCA_015488875.1 Campylobacterota bacterium
TAGATACGAGGTGATTGCGATGCATTCCGCTACGCTCCACGCATCACAAATCACCAGACCCCTATCGTTTATATATATCCAAATAGTAGAAATAGATAGAGCAAATCTATAGTGCCTTTTCGACAGGCTACGCCAGACCTCGACTGAGATACGCATATCATTATCAGCAGACCCCTGACATTCTTGCACCCAAAAAAACTAAAAACTAAAAACTAAAATCAATCCACGGTCACATATCCGCTCTCTTTGTGGATGGTGATCTTGATGGGTTTTTTGTCGGTATCTACGAACCCCATGGTGATGCGACAATCTTTTTTCATATACTTGGCAAATAGGTTTTTAGCTTTGTTGACCCCATTGTATGGTCTACCATAGTGATCGAAAGCTATGTGATGTACCCTAGCACATCCTCCAGCGAAATCTATACTATTGACACCAAATCTTTTGCCTATGAACACCACAGAACTCTCATCCTTCTGTATGGTTGTATCTGCATTGCTATTGTACATTCGTTTACCGTTGGATGGATCTATGGCTGTCTCATTTTTACTTACAGAACCATTTTGATTTAAGTCGCTAGATATAGTGTAGAAAAATGCTTTATTAGATATCGAAGATCTGGAAAATGATATCTTCCATAGTCTCATTTGCCACTTCTCATTGTATGGATTGGTTTTGTCATCTATAAGTGCCAAATGCTGTGTATATCTGATAGCGGAGAGGATATTATCTATGAGTTCTTGCCTCAAATCTCTATCTAGTCTAGGTATCGCTACTGAAGCCAATATACCTACCACGATAATGGCAAATATCAACTCTATCATTGTAAAAGCTGATGATTTGTCATACCCATGATAGCTCATCTTAATTACCGCTAATGGCTCCCGTCTCTTTGGCTATGGTCAACACTAGAGGATCGATACCAGAGCTTTTGAACTGTATAGTAAGCTTGCAGTCTGCACTCATATAGTTTGAATAATCCGTAGCTATGCCCACGCCTGATGCTGGAGTGCCATCAAATGGTCTACCATATCTATCAAACATGATATTGGGGGCTATGCATGCACCAGATGCTTTGACTGATTTTACTCCATACTTTTTCCCTGTCAAGGCACTTTTAGATCCGCTTGCTTGACCATCAAAAAGTTTGCCACTAGATGGGTCTATCGCGAAGTTGCCAGCAGAGACTATGCTATAGCTACTACCATCAGCGAGAAACTTGATAGTCCAATAGTTAGCTTGCCAGCCAGGCTGAAACGGATCTGTCTTGTCGTCTATGAGTGCCAAATGTTGTGTATACCTGATAGCTGACATATAGTTGTCTTTTGCCTCTTGGCGAAAGTCTCGATCTAGCCTTGGTATCGCCACAGATGCCAATATACCTATGACTATTATAGCAAATATCATCTCTATCATAGTGAAGGCTTCTCTTTTTGAGTCTAAAGTTCTCATATCTTCACCAACTTTCTCTTGTGGTAAGTTACCTTGTTTGGTGTGACACCAGTACTATCATCATCGACATAGCTCACAAACACATCTAGTATGACATTGAGCGGAGATCTATCGGTCACCACTGTCTTGGAGAGTACATTGGCACAGTTGCTCGTACTTCCTGCACCTAGATTTTTGTCATTGCCTATGTATGATATGGTTACATTGATATCATATTGAGCATATTTTCCTGTGATGCCGTTGAGACAGTTTGTCTTATTGTGTTCATTTGCCATCACAGACATTATCCCATACTCTATATAGCTATTGGCTAGTAGCATGGATTGTTCTCTTTGGTATTGCGTAGTAGTCTCTTTGACCATTTTACCCGAAATATTTATGATGAACATCGCCACTGTAGCCATCAAAACTATAGTAAATATCGCTGTTATGAGGGAGAAACCCTCTCTTTTGTTTTTCCATTTCATCAGAATGCCACCTTCTCTTTACAAGATGTTACATTGAAGTCCTTACTTATCCGTTCATCCTTACATATCTTGAATCTCACTGCACCGTCACCACCTTGAAACTTAAATGTTGTGATATCTTCTACGAGTAGAGATTTGGTGCCACCTATTGTGGCTCCTAGCTCTGGTGGGAAGTTATAGTAGAGATAGAGATCGCCATTTTCTATCACAAGAGCATATGATGTCCACGCGAGCTTGTAATGCTCGTATATTTGGGATATATTGTTGTCTAGTGTGATAGTCTCTGCTGTTCCGCTACCATAGTGGTGCTGCATTGATTTTGGGAAAAAGATGGCAAAGTTGCCTGTTCTTCCTAGATTTGTCTCTACTGTGTTGGCTATAGATAGCTTGGATCCTGGTGTCTCTATGGCGGTAGTCGTGCTTGGTGTCACATCGCAAAATCCACTCCAGCCAGGCGTTGAGTTCGAATCGAAACTATCCATATCAGCACCTACCCATTGGAGTACCGTATAGGTGTCTCCCGTGGCATCCAAACTCATCGCCTCGCCTATCCCCTCATAGGCACCAGCTTTAGTCTGTCGTCTTATGACCGTACCTGGTATGGCATGTGATAGTCTGTTGACTATCTGCAGTGTAGCGAGTTCTGTCTTGATAGATGATCTATGTTGTGCCCTCTGCAAGATATACCCCTGATAGACTTTTGCTATCAGTTCAGAACCTATAGAAGCCACTATACCGAGTACCACTATGACAAACACTAGCTCTATCATACTAAAAGCTCTTCGTTTTTTTATCCAATTCATCAGAAAGTCCTCTCTTCTAGTGCTGGAGTACCCACATTGCAACTGAAGGCATTTAGAATGATAGATTTATTTAGCTCCTTGACGCCACTTGTGCTAGTCAGGGTGACTTTGATCCTTTTTATGTTTGTCGATACGGTGCTTACCTCTGAAAAGTTAGGGTTGTACACTATCTCATCTACATTGTACGAGCCACCATCAGGGATATCGTCTATATATGCCACTTCAGTAGCCATCACGATACTATTTTTCTCTATATAGTCAGAGTCAGATGCCTTGATAGTGACCAATCCACCAGCACCGAAATCATCCACATCATCCTCCCCGACATCAGTAGTCTCCAAGCCCAAATCTGCAGGCTCAGTAGCCTTGTATCTATCGCCACCAGTATCTACATAGCTTCTATAGCTCTCAGGCGGTGTACCCTGTCGCCTACCACTTCCTCTTATAGTACCATTCGGATCTACAACTATATCAGTCTCGTTTAACTCGGAGATGTTAGTATCGGTCTGCAGTATAGTGCCAGCGTAGCTGTCTCGCGTATCAGCTTCATCCCACTCATAGCCGACTATCATGTTGACTCTAGTCGCAGCTTCTCCTATCCCCTCTTGTTGTATGGCGACATATCCACTATTGGATGCCTGCCTTATGAGCATCGGAGCCGACATCAGCGTGATGCCGATGACCACGATGGAAAATATCAGCTCCACCATCGCTAGAGCAGGTCGCTGTATCTGTTGACGGCACATATTACCAGCCTACCCTTCGGTTTTTCTGCTCATTGACCTTGCCATTGACTACAGTACCAGTGTCGCCATGTCCTGCCCATGCAGGTCCTATGTCAGATATAAATCTCACTTTGTATAGCAGTGTAGGTATCTCATCTTTGGCATAATTAAACAAGAGCCATTTATCGGTCAAGGTTTTATCATAGTTGATATCTACCTCCAGTGGACGATCAGTGACCATGGGAGCTACAGCTACATTTACATTTTCATTGATACCCTCTGTATCTATGGTGATATTGGCTTGTTCCGCACCATCTATGGATGCACCAAGTGTTGCGAGCGCTTTGGTCTCAGGTATCAATACCACTTTTCCATCTAGTGTCGTATTGTGGTCTACGCTTGTATACCAGAAGAAGTCATTTGTCGCTCCCTTGCTTGTGTTGATACCCTTTGTATTGCAGGTGATAGGACCTAGATCACAGAATGTCTCTATGGATATAGGTGTATCTACATTGTCCTCTAGTACATCATCATAGTATCTTTTGGATGATTTGACCCTAGCATATTGGAATGATATATCCTTATTGATACTCTTGGTACCCCTGATCTTGTGATCTGTCTCCAGATCTACCATCACTCCTATAGGCTCACTCCTTAGACTGATATTGAACTCATGCATATGTATCACTCTCGGGTTGAGTGTTTTGTTGTAAGTTCGGTTGAAGTTGAAACTTAGATCCATATTTACACTACCATTCATATCTTTAGGTATGTATGATTTATCGTTGTTGATACTTATTGGAGTATCTGCTACGATACTAGTAGCACTACCGTTGGTATCCTTTTGTTCGTATGGTCTATCTGTCTGCCCTAGGCTATCATAGGTAGTGATAGCCCATGAAATATTTGGCACTTGATCTGCTAACGGTACATCATGATCATAGTTTGAAAAGAGTGTGAAGCTGAGATCCTCAGCATAACAACCCTTGACGAAGTTGCTTACGCTCTTTTTGTCCTTGCCAACTGCCTTAAATATACCCGTGATGTTGTAGCTCATATTGCCATCATCACTACCTAAGGTATTTATGTAAACTAAGTCGCCCATAGATCTAGCACCTGCTTGTGCTGATATACCAGTAAGGTCAAATGCATATGGGTAGTATCTGGCATCATGATAAGTGTATTTTTTGCCATTGTCTAGATTGACATGGACACTACTTATCTTGCATCCATTTAAGGCACCTGCATGTGTATCGCCCTGAGAAGCTACGACATCATTACCAGCTTTACAGTCATCACCTTCGGTATAGTATTGACTATATGTAGAGGTATGGTGTAGCATTTCAGAGTCATGCCAATCAGCAGCAGTCCAGTTCTCATCATATATCTCGAACCTATACTCACCTATCTGGTCAACCTTGTCTATATACGAAGTGTGTGCCGCATAGTTGACATTGGTACCGTCGAAGAGATTTATACTGATGTTTTTATCTTCTACATCATTACAGTTTGCGTTAGCTTGTGCCTCGGTTATGGCATTTGGATGCCAATACATCTGTGCTCTGTGTATAGGAGAGCCTGGCTCGAAGTGTTGTACATATTTTGCTACAGGCTCATCACACACCTCTACATTGGCTACACCACTACTGTCGGTACGGCATGTATGGCTAGTAGCATTGATGTCAAATCTATACTTATAGCCTGCCACAGCATTGGCTGGGTTAGGATTGTCTGGATCATCTGTCTTGGTAGGTAGCATATTTGCTGGCTTGGTGGTATCTATCTCTTCTTTACTGTCTAGCATAGAGATGACAAATGCCTCAGGACGGATAGCGAAATTATCCCTCGAACATACCTTCTGCCCATAATGATCACGCAGACAAGTATAGCAGCTCTTCTCTTTGTTCCAATTGTAGCTCTTTCTACACTTTGAACCACACTCAGTGCTATAACTTTTGTACTCTCTCTTGTACAGCTGTATACAACCCATATCTTTAGGAGAGTTGAGATCGCCATCCATATTGGTATCTGTACAGTTGTGACTATTGAGTACGGTGTTGTGATCTATCGGGTCAGCTAGATACCATATCCTCATTGCCACACTTCTGTATGACAAGTTGACATCATCGGCATTATAGTTCACCAAAGCAGATGGCGTACCATCGAAGTGTGCAAATTTGAGAGGTATACTATCTTTTGTCAAATTACCATTTCCATCATACTCCATCAGCGTAGAGCTTTTATCCATACAGGCAGTGTTGGCATCTCTCACGAAGTTGTCTGCTCTTATCATCTCTACACCTACAGAGAGATCCATGTCGTTGCCACTGATGAGTCGTGTGAAGTCATCCGCATCATGCATATAGACTTTGAGACTAAACGGTCTCCTGGTCACCTGTGTATATAGATTCCATTTGTTATAATCATTTTTGGCATCTATCACATTGAATTGACCCAATCTAGGTAAAAATCCACTATTTTCAGTAGGGCATAGATCTGCTTGCGAAAACTCTTGGTGTAGTGGCACAGCACCAGCACCATAGTCGACAGTATAGTCGACTGCCAACTTAAACTTAGTATCGACTCTACTTTGTTTGAAATCTGCTAGCCAAGAGACGAACCTAGATTGATTTGGCTCTATGCGACCTCCATGGTTTTTGCCTGCACCTTTACCTGTACCGAGATTGATCTTGAATCCTTGTGACGCTTGATCATATGTATATGGACATCCGTCACTATAGTCATACTTGTTGTTCTCTGCTATCTCTGTAGTACAAGTCCTGTAGTTTAGTTGAGTCGGATCTTGGATGCCATATGTGACAAAAACATCTCTGAGAGCTATATCACCCTCCAGACTCTTGAGAAATACAGTAGTTTTCAGTGGCTTACCGAAGTCACCAAACGGCGTACTGATATTATTGTCCACTGAGCCTAGTACATATCCATCCACATCCATAGTATAGTCATAGCAGAGTTTAGGTATATATAGCTCTGCGGAATATGCCACCATACTAGTGGTGATGTAGTCGTTGTTGGAGTAGAGTTTGATAAACACCTCGTTTATCTCAGAGTTGATATCTCTATACTCCTTCATTATGTCGGAGACATCATAAGTATCTATATCTACACCATTGTTGTTGATCGGCAGTGCATTAAAGAGTCGATCTCCTGTGACAGGGTCATGCAGGTCATCACGAAGTACGCCATCCATCACCGCATCAAACATATTTCTCTTGTTGCCCACCTTGGCATCATTGGACTTACCTGGCATCCATTTGTATGTACCATTCCTATAGTTACCTATCTTCATCCAATCTTCCACTTTAGGTCGTCGATTCTGGTTGGCTTCGTTGTACCCATATAGATACTCGCCCTCACCAGAAAAGACAGTCAACTGTGATGTTACATCATGAGTAGATGGAAGCTTGAAGCCTTTTATACTTATGATATTGTTCCTCCCGATACTGACAAAACCATTGTATATAGATATATTTCTAGGTTTGCCTAGATTTATATCTTCCGCATATATCACTATGAGAGACCATCCACCAAATAGACCTGGTGATGACTCTCGACCTATACCCGTAGTGAGGTTTGCCACGGTAAATGTATGCTTGCCAAATTGAATATTTGCCGCTCTGACCTTATCTGTGACATCAGAAAACGCAGCATAAGTTTGACCAGAGGTATTGCCATAGATACTTACTAGCTGTGCAGTTACATCATTGTACGAGCCATCATCAACCTTGAGTTTGATGCGGTTGACTTGTGCAGCCTTAAGATCTAGATGAGTATAGCCTGAATATCTTCCTGTCTCTACGAAGCCAAAACCATTGTTTGTCTCTATACCATAGTGCATCCTATAGCTAGTCCTTCTTGAGATCCTTCCCTGCCAAAAGAGTCCTGCCCACACTACACCTGTAGCAGCTGGATCTGCAGCAGCTGGATCGTATGGCTGATAAGTAGCCTCAGGTAGAGTGACATATGATGATGTAGAGTTCCAAGTACGATCATCCGCATCTATATCTAGATATTTGTTTACATTTCTATTACTAGTATGTGTCAGAAAATCAGTTTGACCACGACACTCATCGGGTGTATGATAATCTGATTGCTGATTGATTAGACAAGTGACCGTATTGCCTGCTACAGCATAGTTACCTACTATATTTCTAGTAGGCTCTGGATTTATCAGTTCAAAAGATCTGAGTCCATATTGCCAGTCGGTATTTGTCGGTGGGTTTACGATCACTGTACACTCTTTGAGTTTGCCTCTATGGAGTTTATTGTCCTTGATGTAGCTTCCATAGAGTTTTTCACCAGCGAAACATTGCCCAGCGAATGTACTCTGTGTCCATATATCTGTCTGATCATTTCCAGGAGGCAGTATGTTGTTGGTAGTATACTCCGTAGCTTTACCTAGCATACCCATGCTACCCATGTCTACATTACTTTTCTGTTCACAATCTCCAGATGGAGAAACCCCACAACTACTCGAAAATGTTCCTCCGAGTCCAGTCTCATCATAATCCACCACGACATTATCTATATCTACCGTAGCATCATTTCTGAGTTTGTATGTAGTCTTACATCCTAGCCCACCCTTGCAAGTGCCTATAGACATACAAGCCACACCACTATATACAGGAGGCTCAAAGTAGCATAGATCATCCGCATTTTCGACTATCTCTATGTTTACTATGATATCAAATGAGTCAGCATTGGACCAGCCATCTTTATCTCTAGCTTTCGCAGACATAGGGAATGTGCCATGCTGAAACATCTGACCACTGATGACACCAGTAGCACTGTCAAAGCTCAATCCATCAGGCAAAGTACCTACTAGTGCATACTCCAATATCGCATCGCTATTAGTAGTCTCCACGAAGTCCGCTAGATCGAGGGTGAAAGTATCTTTATAGTTTTTCACCTGATCTGGTATATCTAGCATCTTTGGAGGTATAGGTGGTATCTTGGTGAAGTTATACTCTACATTATACGATATAGGGTTGGCATGGTCACGATATATCTTCACTATGATCTCTTGGTTTGCATTGACTTCATTGATGACTAGACTTTTGTCACCTGTAGTCGTATCATCCTTAGTCAGCTCATTGCCTCCACAAGCATCATAGATAAATATA
>WFMX01000309.1 GCA_015488875.1 Campylobacterota bacterium
ATATGAGGGTGGCGTAGGTTTTGCTCACTCCTACCTGTCTCTACCGAGACGATAAAATGAGGGAATTGTAAGCATTACTCATTCTAGAACTCCAGCTGTGGAATGTCTATTGGACTTCAATCTCACCATAATCTCTCTACCTTCAATAATCCCTCAATGCCATCATAGTCTCTAGCAGAAGAGTGTCGCCAATATTTTACTCGTTATTTTTGGGAGGTTCTTGACTCTAGTATAAATAAGGTTTTAGTTTGATATAATACATTTGAAAAACTATATTAGAGTTCTTGCAAAACTCATCGGAAGCGATGACATTAGTATCATCAAATGGTGAAGCTAAAGTTTTGCGAGATCTCTATTGAAGATTTGATGAAAATTTTGTAGTCCCTTGAATGGACTTTATGAGGAGATGATAACCGATGGTATTGATGATAGACAACTATGACAGCTTCACTTATAATGTAGTGCAGTATTGTAGAGAGCTAGGTGCTGATCTGAGGGTGATCAGAAATGATGAGATGAGTATAGCTGAGATAAAGGAGTTGCGACCTGAAAAGATCATACTCTCCCCTGGACCTGCTACCCCTGATGAGGCAGGTGTGACACTAGATGTCATTAGAGAGTTTGGAGATACTACACCGATATTTGGTATATGCCTTGGTCATCAGAGTATAGCCCAAGCCTTTGGTGGTGAAGTGATAAGAGCTACAAATATGATGCATGGCAAGACTTCGCAGGTCGAAGTAGATGAGGATAGTGCTATCTTTGCCGATATTCCAGATGAGTTTAGGGCCACTAGATATCACTCGCTTACTGTCAATAAAGAGAATCTACCAAACGAGATCATAGCGACTGCACACAGTAAGGATGATGATGAGATAATGGCTCTCAAGATAAGAGATAGAGATATCTATGGAGTCCAGTTCCACCCTGAATCCATCATGAGTCAATATGGTCATGAGATGCTAGATAATTTTTTGAAGTTGTGATAATATGAGGATCACAAAAGAGCTATTGGAGCTTATCTCCCACTCTGATACTCTCAACAAGACACAGTGTGAACTGCTAGGATTGTCACATCCACCTAGTGGCGATTGGAGAGATGAAGTATTGGATAGAGAGCTAACCATAGGTGATATCAATCTACTCATACTTCTGAGGGGTACACTAGCATTCGTAGCACAAAAACAGATACTCACCAACTACAAAAAACTGGCAGAATTTCATAACCAACCAGTAGCCAAAAACCAAAAACCAAAAACCAAAAACCAACAACCAACAACCAAAAACCAAAAACCGACAACCAAAAACCAACAACCAAAAACCAACTCTAGAGATATACTGTGATGGTGCATGCCAAGGCAATCCAGGCAAAGCTGGTAGCGGACTTGCCATATATGGCAAAGACAAGAGCAGTCCCGTGCTACTCTATGGCGATTATCACCCAAAAGGCACCAACAATACAGCAGAGCTAAATGCACTATATAAAGCTCTACTACTAGCACTAGAGTATGAGGGAGATAGCAAGGTAACCATACTCTCTGACTCCAAATATAGTATAGAGTGCATCACTACATGGGCGTATGGATGGAAGAGTAATGGATGGAAAAAGAGAAATGGAGAGATAAAAAACCTCGACAAGATCAAGCTAGCTCACAAGCTATATCACGAGCTCAAAGGTAAAGTAGTCATCAAACATGTCAAAGGTCACTCAGGAGTAGAGGGCAACGAACTAGCAGACCGTATGGCGGTCAAAGCCATCAAGACGCAAGCTACTATATATAAAAAGCATGACTATCAGAGCTTAACAGAGGTACTCTGATGACCCGAAGGCTCTTTTATCCATTTGTGCTGCTATATGGATTGGCTATACTGTATGTAGCGTGGAGTACACCTATCAGTCCACATGAGGCTAAGTTCTTCTATGAAGATCAAGGTATAGTCTCCACTCTCATGTGGATAGGGGATAGTCTACTTAGTAGAGATATATTTGGCTCTTTTTTGGGTATTAGGATCTTTTTTGTTCTATTAGGTGCATTATCTATATATCTATACCACAAAGTGAGTGAAATTTACCTCCACGAAGAGAGAGATATCTATCTATCTACTACTATATATATGCTACTTCCTGGCATCATCACAGCTACAGTACTAGCCAACATATCTATAGTCGTGATACCACTAGTGTTACTCTTTATCTGGGCGTATGATAGGGGATGGTTATGGGTAGAGGCTATACTGATGTTGCTTATAATTATGGTGCATGAAGCCTCTATAATATTTTTTATAGCTATATTCATATATAGTCTTGTCCACAAAGAGAGCCAGCTTACTATACTTTCTGGTATCTCTCTATTTCTCTTTCTTTTAGTAGATAGAGGAGTGGCTATTGGTGGTAGACCTGCTGGGTATTTCGCCGATATGTTTGGACTCTATGCTGCCCTCTTTTCTCCTCTCGTATTTATATATTTTTTCTATACTATGTATAGAATACTCTTGCGAGAGGAGAAAAATATACTATGGTATATATCTTTTGTAGCTCTCGTAGGATCTCTAGTGCTATCAGTGAGACAGAGGATAGTGGTGACGGATTTTGCTCCATATGTCATTATAAGTGTTGTACTGATGTTAGATACATTTAACAAGAGTCTGCGCATACGACTACCAGAATATAGGAGATGGTATAGGGTAGGATACTCTGTAGCTATGCTGATATTGGTCGTCAGCTCTATGACTATCATCTTTCACAAAAGTCTCTTTTATCTCATGAAAGATCCACAAAAGCACTTTGCAGTAAAGTTGTATGAGCCGTACTGGTTGGCATCCAAACTGAGAAAAGACGGTATAGAGTGTTACGATACTTCAAAAAAATATCTCGCCATACAATTGAAATTTTATGGTATCGAAAGTTGCCGATAAAGAGTAGTTTTGATATAGCGTTAAACTGTTTCTAAAATACACATTTTCGATAGATTTACATGATTATTCATAGCTTATACACAAGTTAAATCTATCTAATGCTAAAATGTTAAAACTCATTAATTTAAAGGAGAACTCTATGGCTCAAAAGTCGATTAGAGAATACGACGCAAAGTCAATTTTGGCTAAACATTGGGATAAGTATTTCCCAGATTTTACCTATGCTTATGAAACAGTGTTGGTTCAAAATGGAGCAGAGCTAGCAGAAGCTGCTAAAGAGAATGCTTGGCTAAACGATAAAATGTTGGTTGCAAAACCAGATATGCTTTTCGGAAAAAGAGGCAAGAACGATTTGGTACTTTTCAAGGATGTCAAGCCAGGTGATGTGACACTAGCAAAAGCTACTAGTTGGATAGATGAGAAGTCAAGCTCCAAGCAAGAGGTATTTTTCTCATTTGATGGCGACAAACCTACTGGTGAACCATCTGTAGATATGTTGACACACTTCCTAGTAGAACCATTTATGCCTCATACACAAGAGGAGGAGTACTATATCTCTGCTACTTGTGTAGGTGATGCAGATATGCTCTATATGTCTGCTGAAGGCGGTATGGAGGTCGAAGATGGCTGGGACGACAAGGTGACTGAAGTCGCTTTCTCTATCACCGAGACAGAGGATGAGATAGCTGAAAAGATCAGAGCAAATGTGCCTGATGATGTGGCAGACAAAGACAAGAAAGCTTATGCAGAGTTTGCTATAGGTTTCTTCAGGGCATACAGAGAACTCAACTTTGCATACCTAGAGATCAATCCATTCGTAATGCAAGGCAACACCATAGAGCTGCTAGATATGGTGGCAAAGTTAGATGACACTGCTGGCTTCATGATGGTAGAGGAGTGGGGCGATGTCGAGTATCCTACTTCGTTTGGTATGGAAGAGAAGTCTCCAGAGGTATTGGCAGTAGAAGAGGCAGATGCAAAGACAGGTGCTTCACTCAAATTGACACTACTCAAGCCAGAGGCTCGCATATGGACTATGGTGGCAGGTGGTGGTGCATCAGTAGTATATGCTGACACTATCGCTGATATGGCTGGCATAGATGATCTTGCTAACTATGGTGAGTATAGTGGTGGACCTACAACAGGTGAGACTAAGTTCTATGCTGAGACACTATTTGATCTCATGACTAGAGAGCCTGATCCATCAGGTAGAGGCAAGGTACTCATCATCGGTGGTGCTATCGCCAACTTCACGGATGTCGCCAAGACATTCACAGGTATCATTCAAGCATTTGAAGAGTATCAAGATAAGCTAAAAGCTGTAGATACAAAGATATATGTCAGAAGAGGTGGACCAAACTATGAGAAGGGTCTCAAAGACATCAAAGAGGCGGCTGACAGAATGGGTCTTTATATTGAAGTTTATGGACCAGAGACACATGTCACAGACATCGTAAGAATGGCACTAGAGGGAGATAAATAGATGAATCAACTATACACAAGAGATACGCAAGCTATATTTTGGAACAACAACAAAACTGCTATCCAAAGAATGCTAGACTATGACTACACCATCAAGAGAGACAAGCCGTCAGTAGCAGCTATCGTAGCTCCTACAAGCTCAAACAAATTTGATAAATTCTTCTTTGGTGCTGATGAGGTGATGATACCACTCTACAAGAGTACTACGGATGCAAAAGCGGCTCATCCTGAAGCTGATGTACTGCTAAACTTCGGATCTTTCAGGACAGCGTATGATGTCACTATGGAGGCACTTGAAATTGGTGGCTTCTCATCTATGATGATAACCGCCGAGGGTATCCCAGAGAGACTAGCTAGAGGTATGAATCAGAGAGCTAGAGAGCTTGGTGTCACTGTGATCGGACCTGCAACCGTAGGTGCTATCACTCCAGGTGCATTCAAAGTAGCAAATATTGGCGGTACTATAGACAACATCATCCATTCAAAGCTCCACAGAGCAGGTTCTTGTGGTCTAGTGACTCGTTCGGGTGGACTCTTCAATGAGCTATCAAACATCATCGCTATCAATGCTGATGGTATCGCCGAGGGTGTTGCTATCGGTGGTGATAGATTTGTCGGATCTGTCTTTATCGACAATCTCCTTAGAATGGAGAAAAATCCAGAAGTAAAATATATGATACTTCTAGGTGAAGTTGGCGGTACAGAAGAGTATAAAGTAATTAAAGCTATAGAAGAGAAAAAAATTACTAAGCCGATCATCGCATGGTGTATCGGTACTATCGCCAAATATTACGACAGTGGTGTTCAGTTTGGTCATGCAGGAGCTTCGGCAAATGGTGAGATGGAGACAGCTGAATACAAAAACAATGCAATGGCAAAGGCTGGCATACATGTACCTGATACATTCAACGACCTGCCTGCCAAGATCAAAGAGGTATTTGAGTCACTCAATCTACCTGAGATACCTGAGCCTGAGATAAATACTGTGCCAAAAGTGAGAAGATCCAAGCAGTTCATCTGTACTATCTCTGATGATAGAGGCGAAGAGGCGACTTACGCAGGATTCCCTATCTCATCTGTAGCTACTCCTGACACTGGCAAGGGCATCGGTGATGTCATATCGCTCCTATGGTTCAAAAAACAGTATCCGAAGTGGGCTACAGAGTTCATCGAAACTGTTATCAAAACTGTAGCAGACCACGGTCCAGCGGTAAGTGGAGCACACAATGCAAAAGTGACTGCAAGAGCTGGTAAATCAGTAGTAGAAGCACTCGTGACTGGTCTACTTACTATCGGTCCTAGATTTGGTGGTGCTATAGATGGTGCAGCTGAGCACTTCAAATATGCAGATGATAATGGCTTGACTCCTAAAGAGTTCCTAGCTCATATGAAAAAGCAAGGTATACCTATCCCTGGTATCGGTCACCGTATCAAATCACTCAAAAACCCTGACCTTAGAGTCACAGGTCTTATGAACTTCGCGGCGGATCATTTCCCTGCTACACCACTACTAGACTATGCAAAAACAGTCGAAGCATTGACTACAAGTAAGAAAGAGAATCTCATCCTCAATGTCGATGGTACTATCGGTATCTTGATGGTAGATATGTGGAGAGCATTGGACTACTCTGAAGAGGAGATCAATGAGTTCATCGCTTCTGGTACACTCAACGCATTTTTCATCGTAGGGAGAAGTATCGGCTTTATCGGTCATGTACTTGACGAGAAGAGATTGGCTATGCCTATGTATAGACACCCAATGGATGACATTTTATATGATGTACAGGTTGCCGAAGAGATATAATCTCTCATGGCTCTTACAGGCTAAGTAAAGGGTCGATTTATCAATCATCTCCACTATCTAGATAGTGGAGATCAAAGTCACCTCACACGCCATATCTTAGAGAAGTCGAACCCTATCTCGCATTTATCCATCGTAAATATATACTGCTCATCTGAAAAATCCCCAACTTTTATATATCTTCCCTCTCTGAGTCTATATGCCTTTGCTATTTGATTTTCAGGGTAGACGATGATATAAAACGCTACACCCTCTTGCTGATAGAGATCAAATTTTAGTGTTTCATCTCGCCTTATAGTAGATGGAGATGCTATCTCGAAGATTATTTCAGGTTTTTTGGTCAACTTCTCGTTAGGTTCGTAGCATATGACCAAAGTGTCAGGCTTCACTACTGTATCGCTAGAGACTTCCCAATCTATCTCAAAGAGCACTTGACAACTCGGACACTCATCAAGTTTCTCACTCAGCTGTCTCGCTATCTTCATGTTGACACTTTGATGTGTCACCATAGGAGATGGAGCCATGGCATAAGGCACACCATATACAAGCTCCCATTCGTCATGCCAATGTCTATAGTCTGCAACTGTGTAGTATTCTGTGTATGCTTGAGCCAACATTATATATCCTTATTCATTTTCTGTATTGATTATACCATATTTCAATGTAACAAATTGTACGGTATGGGTCTAAGTGTGCCAAGAAGTTGTCACCTGATATCAAGTGGTTTTTGGTTTTTGGTCTCTATCCTAATTGTATCATTTTTATATATCAAAATAGTGGAAATAAATAGAGTAAGTAAATGGAGTTTTTCGACAGGCTACGCTTGACCTAGCTGAGATATTCCCAGCTGCAATCTCTCAACACTCCTCTTTCAAAGTAAGCTCATATACCCACTGATGCAAATCATACATATCTTCGTATACCTTGAAACATCTATCTACTATCTTGGGAGAGTAAAATATATCATCTATATCGAATGAAATATAACTGTATATAGCTCTATACAGTGCTAAATATGCATACTCTTGAGTAGCATCGAAATTTCTAGGATATCTCTTGTAATGGGGATCTGGCAGGAGATATCCTTTTGATTTGAGAGACTCTAGTATATGGTGTAGCTCTCTGCGTCTATCTATATCTTGGATATACTCTCTATAAGTAGCGAGCAGTGGTGGCTTGAAGTTGCGTATGCCTGTAGCTACAAATAGCTCATGGCTATCGTAGTGCATATAGAAGCTACTGCTTTGCATCCTATGTCCTGCACCTTGCCAAAATATGATACCTATCCGCTCTTTTATGGGGTCATTTAGGTGGTATCTTGCATCACGATATATGCGAAATAGTGATTTGTTTGTCTTTGGTATGGCGTTTATGGTCGGCACCAATGCCTGTAGGTGTTCGCCCATCTCTTCTACAAAAGCCCTATTTGGTGCTACTATGAGAGACTCATATCTATCACGATTTGCATCTAGCCACTCTTTGGAATTATTAATGATTATATCACTGAGAAATTTGCTACCATCTCGTGGAAACCCATCAAAGCTCATCTTCCTCTCCATCACTACTTATCAAAAACATGAACTCTTCACGGTTATTGTACCCCACTACAGTATGGTAGACCTTTTGAGTTTTCGCATCTATGAAGTGGACTGTTGGTGTCATCTGCTTGGAGAACTCCTTGGGGAAGCCACCCTCTTCACGGTTTATTATCAGAGGTATATAATTTTCATGTATCGCTTTATCTACATCGACCTTTGAGAGGACTCTATTTTCAAACTTTCGACACCATGGACAGTAGTTTGAGACTAGTATGAAGAGTATATTTTTACCCTCTTTTTTGCCTCTCGCAAGTGCAGACTCGTAGTTGGTCTCATATTTGAGTGCAGTAGCGAAGTCAGACTCACTCTTTTTTACCCTATCTATCTTCACATTATCATCACGATATTGATCGGTAAATTTGATAAAGAGCCTCCCTATACTCTCCTCTACCTTTGCCTCGATTTTTGCCTCTACAAAAGAGTTCCCCTCGACCACGAAGTACTCCTTGTCACGATATGTCATCGCAAAGGTCTCTCGCTTACTATCGACTCGTATGACCTGCTCACCTATGAGAAGTTGTATATTTATAATGGTGGAGTTACCTACATTTTGTTCATTTATGAGCAAAGCGATAGCTCTTTGGTCGTAGCCATTGGTATCTATCTGCAGATTACGCAGTGTAGCATTTAGTTCGCTGAGTATACTCTTTTTATATGGCTTGACCAGCTTAGAGCTGATCTCCACCAATG
>WFMX01000310.1 GCA_015488875.1 Campylobacterota bacterium
GAAATATATAGATGAATTTTATAGAAAACAGCAAAGAGAGAGCCTATAGCGTAGATGTGCTTACCTCTATACGACAAAAAGAGCTTACTCAAAGATATATTGTACCAATTATTGATGAGTTGATGGATTTGATAATTTTATCTCGAAAAGAGTTTGACAGAGAGTATTTGGAGTTACATAGCTCTGATAGTGATTTGGGGAGTACTATATATGGTCAGATTGATATTGCTCACTATCCTGTAGGACACTGCTCTATTATTCGAGATGGGGTATTTGAGAAGATGAAAGAGAGTACCATTGTTGAAAATTTGTTAGAAAAAGAGGTACTTTTTAAACATCTATTTGTAATTTTGGATGCTAGTTATACGCAAAATGCTATACAATTGGGCAATCTATTTATTGATGTTGCCAATGATACTGTTAATCCTGAAAAAGAGGCTGTCTATTGTGAGGCACTTGAAGATATTGATTTTGAAAATTTAGAAGAGTATAACTCTTATTATAAAATGGTTGAGAACTATCTCAATCTAAAGCTCTACCCCAATATATATCTACCCAAGATACAAGATATATTCCCTGTAATTGCTTTGGATGCAGAAGGTAGATGTACTCTTTTTATGCAACAAGAGATTATACTTTACAAGGATATTACACAAAATTTTGCTCTTGCCAAAAAGTTTAGAGACTCAAATAGCTTTCAAAATAGAGTTTTACCAGAGCCGTACATAAATCTTTTAAAATCTTTAGAAAAGCATCTCTCATTTGGTGAGTTTGGAATACCTTCAGAGATTTTAGAGAAGTATTTCAAAGCAGATGACTCGTTGTCCAAATCACTTTTTGCAGAGATGTTTCAGAATGAATTTTTGACAACTTTGAGTAGCTCTTCTATGATATTAAATTTAACTCAAAGAGGAGATATGATACCTGTTTCTGTTTTGAATATATTTAGAGACAGAGGGATTCTTCCTAAGAAGATAGCTTTATAGCCAATCAAACTCCTCTATCCAAAAGATATAACTATTTAATAGGTCACTCTTTAGCTACAGTTAGGGGACATTGGTTTTGTGAGCGAAGCAAATGAAACCAATGTCCCCTAATTGTTAGACCCATACCACTTCTACCATCCAAAAATGAGAAATGGGATATGGGCTTATTTGGGTGTTTTTCGACACCCTACACCAGACCCCTACCCTAACATTTGTCTGCAGCTAAGGTATCCGCTGTCAAATGTCGGTCGACGATATAGTGAGCTATACTCTCTTAAAAAGCATATGTCAATTGGAATGTAAAGCTTGACTCTGTATGCTCTACTGTAGATGGACCTGTATACATGTCACCTGTTTGTGGGTTGACACCCACTATAGTATTCATAGTAGTAGTTGTCTTTGGTGCATATACATACGCTAGATCAAGATCTACACTTTGTGATATAGCATATGAACCACCTATAGTATAGTGATCTTCCGCTGTAGCAGGGAAGCCAAGTAGATTAAATAGATTCATAGCATTACCGCCAGCTTGTGCATAGCTACCTGGTGCTATCACTTGTGGACCACTTTGTGCTTCTGTCAAAGGACTAGAGGCATGATTGTAACCTATTCTCAAGGCCCAAGCATCTTCTGCATACTCATAACCTACAGCATATACATCTTGATCAGCCCAACCGAAATCTTTGTAACCTTTGGCTTTAGACCATTGGATGTTTTTGTAATCAAACGCAAAAGTATGAGCTCCTGCTACATATGAAAAACCTACACCTATCTCGGCTGGTTGCTCTAGATTGTTCGCCATAGCACCTGGAAATATACCCATATCTGCGAATGGCTTAGTAGCTACAGATAGTTGATCGCTATAGTCCATATCTATAGATGATTTATACACCATACCTAGAGTCAAGCCATCCATGCCTGCCTCTTTGAAATCATATGTAGCACCTACGCTATATCCGAAAGCCAAATCCTGAGATACACCTGCACCATTACTACTGCCAGTGAAGTCATTGTAGTTGATATCCAACGCACCATACTGTAGTATAGGTGTCACGGCTATACTAAAACCTGAGTTTTTATACGCTATCGGCACACCAAACTGCATCAACTGCAAGTTTGTAACCATATGCAAGTTACCCGAATCTCTCTGGTCTTGGTGAGCATCTCTATAGTCTACACCCATACCAGCTGTACCCCACATACCGATACCGATATACCAGTTGTCATTTAGCTTGCTAGCGATAGAGACTGATGGGATGACATTTATATTGGCTGAGCTATCATAATATGGAGCTTGACCCATCGCAGCACTGATATTTGGCATAAATACTGTACCACCAAAAGAGATCTCTGTGTTTTCTACTGATGTGATAAGTGCTGGGTTTGTCAATGCAGACTCTGCACCGTGACTGATACCTATACCTGTACTACCCATACCTCTAGCTTTTGCTCCTACTGCGATAAGTGTATCTCCATTGGTTGCATATAGCATTGATGATGCCAGTACAGAGAGTGTAATTCCAGCTTTCATTAGTCTATTGTTCTTCATTTGTATCCTTTTTTTGATTATTAATTATAACTTAAATGATGTATAGTCAGATAAGTACAATTTATATTATGTGAGAATTATATCTAAAATTATTGAATAATAAAAGAGTATGTGTATATTTTTTCATCATATGCTCATTTCTACACACTTATCTACATAATTGTACTGTATTGGAGTCCTCATGTGCAGTTCTTTACAATAGTAATTTGGATATAATTATCAAAAGTCTAATTTTTGGAGTATCACCACAATGTCACTTATCGCATACAACAATATCAAAAAAATTCTCTTCAAGCTAAATCCTGAAACTGCTCACAGCATAGCAGGTCTAGGTCTCAGGATGTTACCACAGTGTAAGCCACTTATGAGATACATAAAAAATCAAAACTTTGTCACCCATGCCATGCTAAAGCAGGAGATGTGGGGAGCTACATTTCTCAATCCAGTAGGTTTGGGTGCAGGATTTGATAAGGATGGTCAATATATAGTATCTATGCCGACATTGGGTTTTGGGTTTACAGAGATAGGCACGGTCACGCCTGAGCCACAAGAGGGCAATCCAAAACCAAGGCTCTTTCGACTAATAGAGGATCAATCTATCCAAAATGCCATGGGGTTCAACAACAAAGGTGCATACTATATGCTCCATAGACTAAAAAAACTCTACTTCCTAGACTACCCTATAGGTATCAATATAGGCAAAAATAAGCTCACTCCTGATGATGAAGCGTTGAGTGACTATGAAAAGCTTCTCCGTATGTTTGGTGAATATGGCGACTATATAGTCATCAACATATCATCCCCCAATACACCAGGGTTGCGAGATTTGCAAAATGAGACATTCATCACTACACTCTTTGAGCTAGCCAAAGGTATCACAGATAAGCCGATACTTTTAAAGATAGCACCAGACATGACACCTGCGGATGCTATAGATATATCAAAAGTAGCGATAAAAGCAGGGGCTAGTGGTATCATAGCCACCAACACTACTATAGACTATAGCCTCACCAAACATGCCAAAGATTTCGGCGGTATCAGCGGATCACTCTTGACAGAAAAAAGCTATGAGCTATTTCGCGAGCTAGGCAGAGAACTACACGACAAAACTACACTCATATCAGTAGGTGGTATAGACTCAGCAGAGGAGGCATACAAACGCATAAAAGCAGGTGCGACATTTGTCCAAGTATATAGTATGCTCATCTACAAAGGTCCAGCCCTCATCAAAGAGATCAATGAGGGTATAGTAGAGCTACTACAAGCTGATGGATATAGCCATATCAGTGAAGCTATAGGTGCTGATTGGAAGTAGTGAAAGCATATCAAGAGTTAGAAGCAAAAGTGAGAACCTCTAGGAGTTAGTGCATGTACATACAATAGGGGTCTGGTGATTTGTGATGCATGGAGCGTAGCGGAATGCATCATGAATAACCTAATCTCGGCTAAACTGCAACACCGTTATATCTCAGTCGAGGTCGAACAATTTCTATACGAGGACACAGCTTCCGTTCGCTTCGCTCACGAAACCAATGTCCCCTAATTGTTAGACCCATACCTCGGCTAAACTGCAACACCGTTATGCTTCATTCGCTCGTTTCATAGCTCCAGCTGTGGAGCACCTATTGGGACTACTATAACAAATAGAGCTACGGTGAGTCCAATATTGGGTAACGAAGCTGGAGCTTCGTTACCAGTAAAAAGGCTCATATTATTTGAACATCCCAGCAAATGGGTTATTTACAACAGGTATGATGATCATCTGAAGATACCAATCTGGACTAAAGGCATCTCTCTTTACAACTGTGTAGCTTCACCACACTATACTAATGTTTTTATTCATATTTGTTCCTCTGATATTTTAATGTCGCATTATATGATAAAAATCTATCAAACTTTTGTCATTTGTTATTATCTTCGACTAAATAGACATCTTGCAAAACCTGTCTCTTATACACATCTGA
>WFMX01000311.1 GCA_015488875.1 Campylobacterota bacterium
CTACCATATCTTTGACTATGCTCACTACTGCACCTAATTCTTTGTCTTTATATATGGCACTCACTGCATTATTGGTCACACCATGTACTATGGCTATGACACCTGTCATATTGCCATATGCCAATCCTAATGTTTTGTTGATAGTTGCTGCAGTATCGCGAATGAGAGTTGAGCGACTCTCACTGATAGCCAACTCTTTCTCTATCTCATTCTGTTTTACAGTTTCGGACTCTTGTTCCGCTACCCATGCGTCATAATATTGCTTTTTTACTGCTGATTTGATGGCATTTAGCCTAGCAAGTGATGCATTTTTACTAAGCTCTCCTATCTTTTTAATAGTGAGTCTTTCTGTCTCGGGGTCACTTCCAAATCGATCTATAATAACTCTGGTATCTTCAATAATCCTATGTTTAGATCTTAACTCTTGTTGTGCATCGTATATAGCTCTATTATGTTCTATGTCACGATACACATCACTTTGATCTATTGGAATATGTCTCTTCTCTCTGCCACCCAATTTTCTCAATTGATTCTCATTGTTGTTTAATTGCATTCTAATCATTCTAATACTATCTTGATATATTTTTATTCTCCGTTTGTGATATCTATCTTGCACACCGTTTTCTCGCTCTGCTCTGAGTCGAGTTTCTACTCTGTCTAGATTATTTTTTTGAGTCTCTATATCTTTCTGATACTCTACTATACTCTCTTTTCTATCATTCTCTTCATCACTGTTCGTAGTATAGCCATCATTGATACTATCTATATCCTCTGTGCTATCTATATGATTTAGCGTAGAGTCTATAGGTTTAGATAGATTTGGATTATTTTCTACATCACTATAGTTGGCTTTACATTTTGCTATCATATGTTTATGAGAGCATCTATTTTCCATCAATACACAGTTGATTGCACCTTGGTTTGATACAATATTGCATTTTCTTGCCACCTGAGAGGGGGTCATTCCATCATGCCTAGAGGAAAAACATCTTTTTCCAACTTGCCAAGCCTCTTCCGAACACTTCTTGTTTGCTTTACTACACTCTTTTGAAGCATCTATGGTGCCTATGCCTATACTCTGAGATGGATCATTATTCTTGTTTGCTTTTGTAATTCTCTCTAGCAACTCATCAGCACTCCTGTAGCACTCCTGTAGCTTTGTCGATGGATGAGATGATGTTTCTATTGGTGTAGATGTAGTAGTGTGTGATACTCTATCTATGTCGTTGAGATGCCTCTCTCCGTCACCCAATATAATCCTCTCCCCACCTGAGCCTATGGCTCTCGTACTCAAGGCATCGCCTAGTGTGATATCTGCATTTGTCGTAGTGATAGATATGGCTACGATCCATAATAATCTTTTGTTTTTCATACTGCTATCCTCATTTGTATCTTATAGTGGAGGTCTTGCATAAGCGATTGGAGACGAGGCTTTGACCTCGTAAAAAGGTGAAGCCAAAGCATCACTTCTAAGTCCACAAGAACTCTAGCATAAAACAGAATCATAAAATAATTTACCTAATTCTAGTCATCTATTTTATGCCTTGTGGTCTATCCTCGGGTTTTGCAATCTCAGTACTAGCATCACAAAATGTCATATACCAAAGTGAGGATAAAAACTCACCCAATTGTAAATGATTTGCATCCATTGTGATCTCCAAGGCATACAGATCGCTACCATTCCACAAAAATGTACTGCTTTTGTATCTCTCTATCGTACCTGTGTGATGTATGACATGATGAGCTATGACATATGAACCAAATCCAAATAGAGATATATCACCAACATACTTCGCCTTATCGCCTCTCTTTGCCACAAACTCTATGAATAGATCTCCGATGGCTTTGGCACTATTGTATACGAATATTTCAGATTCTTTGATGTCATCTTCATCCCAAAATTTCTCTACTTTTTTTGCCCTATATCTATTGATAACACTCTCCTGTTTTTGAGACATATATAATATTGTAGCATTATCATCGTCAGGGATAGAGTACCAACCATTTGGCACATAAAAGATGATGCCATTTTTTGGATCTGAATATAGGGCAAGCTGTAGAGAGCCATCCCTACTAGCTTGGGGGTACTTCGTCAAGAGTCTATTGATCTCTTGTTTGACTGCTGTATTATTAAAAGTTTTGCAAATTGCTTTATTGTGATTTGTTTTGTTCGCATGTGCTTTGGTATGCCTTTTTTTATTTACTTGTGCTTTGCTCACTTGGGGCTTGTCTGATACTATCTCAAAAGAGATATCACCTTGTACTTTGCCGTCTGCTACTCCCTTGACGACATACCTGCCAATCATAGGTGCAGACTCCTTACCAAGCCCAAAACTAGAGTAGACAAATCTAGGCTCTGCCACTTGAGAGCTTTTGACTTCGACAGTATGCTCTGTCAATTTCTCTTTTGTCCCATCTCTCATCTCTCTATACCACTCGAATGCGACAGTAGTATCTTTAGGCACATACTCTATCCACCCTGAGGCGTAGATGATCTTTTTGTCATCTTTGACCTTGGTGGTAACATCTATGGGTTTACTCTTGTAGTCATTGATACCATAAGAGATCTTCAAATCCGACATCTCCATAGCCTCTATGACTCTTCCATAGAGTAGTGAGTATGACAAGAGTATAAAGAGAGTCAAAAATCTCTTTGGCGACATAGATAAACTACTCATCATCTCTCTCCTTATCTTTTGTCTCATCTTTTTTCTTTTTTGCTGAAGTATCATCTTTGCTTGTGGCATATATATCATCCATAAATGCTTCAGCAGGCAATACACCAAATTTTGTACTCTTGTATGACCAAGTTGCAGATCGCAAAAAACCCACTTTTTTCAACAATCCTATGATATCCATGATATCCTCCTCTGCTAGAAATAAAGTTTCAGATAAAAGATAAACTTCATACAAACCTTGACTAATTATAATACTAATAATGTTAAAAAACTCTTTAATGAAATATTTTTTTACAATCAAAAGCCATAAAAGCATATCAATTACATATTAGTTGATAGAGTTTTAATCTACTTACAGAAATTGATGATACATTGACATCCCAAGCTTTATTGTTACAACAGTATAATGAGATATAGGATAGAGTATGCTATAATAACCCAACATATTTCGAGGGGTGATTTGTGAACAGTAAAAACTACTACAACATAAATGGTGAAGATATACTAGATGAGAAGATATATGGTGGCTCACCTAGTGGGTTTGTCGATTTCAATAGATCCAAATATAAGTGGGATACCAATATATATGATCTGATGAATGCAAATACTTGGTTTCCTTCGGAGGTCAACACATCGGCAGAGAAGAAGAACTTCAGCATGCTCACTGATAACGAACAAGCCATTTATAAAATGACATTTGCACAACTCAGTTTCAACGATAGTGCCCAAGAGGAGTATCTCAGTGACTTTCGTAGACTTGCCAACAATCGATTGGTCAAGTCAGTACTAAGTCTACAGATAATGCAAGACGTCAACCACTCAAAGAGCTATGCAGTTCTGCTAGATGCTTGCGGTAACTCAGACGAGGTATTCAATCTATACAAATATGACTCTGCTCTCAATGAGAAAAATCAGAAGATAGCAGAGCAGTTCGCTAGATATGTAGATGGTGGCTCTGCTGATAAGATGCTACTTAGTGCTATGGCGAGTGTCAACCTAGAGGGTATATATTTTTTATTAGGTTTTAGCTATATATACCTATTGGGAGCTAAAGTCGCAGGTGCTAGAGATATGATCAAATTCATAGCGAGAGATGAGCTCAACACTCATCTACCACTATTTGCCAATATCTTCAAAACTCTCCAAAAGGAGAATAATATCCAAAAAGAGACCATAGACGCATGTTATAAGATGATAGAG
>WFMX01000312.1 GCA_015488875.1 Campylobacterota bacterium
ATTTTATCTAAAGAATGCAAAATTTGTGATAAAGTATAAATTTTAATATTATTCCATATAAAATTAAGTTAGCTAATCTAAAACTGCTGATATAATATTAACAAATATCTTTTTGAGAACCTTGTAGAAGTATCCCCACTTTTATATGTAGTTCTTGACTTGTAAGGAGACAACATGTCTACTAGTTTGGATAAGTTGAAGGCGTTGACCAACAAGCTTGATGAAAAACTTGCTACAAAAAACAGTGCAGACACAAACAGAGTAACTACAGCACATATAGATGTAGAGAAAAAAGAGGAGAGTATCCCTAGCTCCGTCAAAGAGGCTATAGATCTCATCAATGGCACTCAAGCAAATAGCATAAGCGATAGAGAATCAAATGATATAAATATTTTTGACGACTCAGACAATTTGCCATCTGATGAGGACAATAAGATTACAAACATATTTGAATCAGAGGCAGATGATAATGAGTCCAAAGAGATAGAGAGCAAATCAGATATCACAGTTTTGGTCAAGAGCGAAACAGCAGAAAATGTGAGAGAGAAAAATATCAAAAGAGTAAAAGAGTTATACAATATACTAAATATATATGAAAAGTCTCCAGATTTTAGTAAGATATTTATCTATAAAGCTATGAATCTTAGTGGTATAGGTCTAAAAGATGATGATTTTGGAATCATTCGTGTGGGTAAATATATACAAATCATCGCTATCACTTATGAGCCAGATGCTAACGGCAAGAAGAAAGCAAAAAATATCTCATTGGGCTATTTCGGCAAGGGTGAGACTATAGACCCTGAGCTAAAGAACAATATCATAGAGTTTGTCCTGTGTTGGAGATATGAAAAAGCTTTTCAGAATGTAGAACACTATAAGAATTTACTAGCGATGATAGATAGAAAACTCAAAGAGGAGATAGTAGCTTTTAAGTAATATTTGCTACAATTATCGTTTACAAATTTTCAAAGGGTATATATGCATATCAAAATCACACCTGAAGCACTATTGACACAGTTTGACTATCATGTCAATCCCAAAACGCTTGCACAGATGAACAGTGCTATAGAAAATACAAAAAGTTTCGACAACTTTTCAAAACATTTATTGAGTCTAAAAGATGAAATATCCCATGTGGACGGCTTCATAGCACTCTCAAATTCACACAACTACTTCAAGATCAAATGTGAAGAGGATAACCTCAAAGAGAATATAGAGATTTTCACAAAAGTACTGAAGAGCTGGGCAAATAAGTATAAAATCACACTACAGCAAGTAGTGGGCAAACCTACATACTACATAATCGGTCAAAAATAATATATGCCACTCAGTAGACTCAATGAAGAGCAGCTGAGTGCTGCAAAAGCACCATTGGGACACAACCTCATCATAGCCAGTGCAGGCACAGGAAAGACCTCTACTATAGTAGGTCGCATCGCTCACCTACTTCAAAATGGCGTAGAACCCTCCAAGATACTCCTACTTACATTTACCAACAAAGCATCAGGAGAAATGATAGCTCGACTCGGAGAGTTTTTCCCCAATGCCATAGTCTCCAATATAGAATCAGGCACATTCCATGCCGTGAGCTACAGATGGCTCAAAGAGCGATACCCCAAGATCACACTCAAACAACCAGGCGAGCTAAAGACACTCTTTCGTAGCATCTACGAAAAGCGAAACTTCAAGAGAATGGCACTAGATATAGAGCCGTACTCATCTATGTTTCTCTATGATATGTATAGTCTATATCAAAATGCTTCACTAGATGGCTTTGATGTGTGGTTCTTAGATAGATATCCAGAGCATGAACTTTTGATGGATATATACATGCACATCATAGAGGAGTTTGAAGAGGTCAAGAGAGAGTATGGATTTGTCTCATTTAACGATCTACTACTATGGACAAAAAGCTACCTAGAGAGTGACACTATACCTTTTGATGAAGTACTAGTCGATGAGTATCAAGATACAAACACACTACAAGGTTCATTGATCGATACACTCAATCCAAAATCACTCTTTTGTGTCGGAGATTACGATCAGAGCATATACGCCTTCAACGGTGCAAATATAGAAAATATAGGTACATTCTCCAAGCGATACAGTGGAGCCAATGTCTTCACCCTGAAGACAAACTATCGCTCCACTGCTCCCATATTATCTCTAGCCAATAGAGTCATAGAAAGAAACGAGAGGATATACCCCAAGAAGCTAGAGGTAGGCAGAGTAGGTAAAAGCCATCCGCCTAGACTGCTAGTATATGAAGAGCTTTTTGACCAATACCAGTCGATATCCAGAGAGATCAAGGGAAGTCATACCCCAAACGATCAGATAGCGACTATATTTAGAAATAATGCTAGTGCAGATGGCATAGAGGCTAGTCTCAGAGAGATGGGCATACCATGCAAGAGAAAAGGTGGGACTAGCTTTTTTGAAGCTAAAGAGGTGAAATTCCTGTTGGATTTAATCTCTCTACTAGTCAACCCCAAAGATATGATGGCGTTTATACATGTTTTTGAATATGCCAAGGGCATAGGATCTGCTCTCTCTAAAGAGTTTTTTCAATGCTTCATCCACTTTGGTGAGGGGGATCTAGCTAGAGGTGTACTCTCCCCTACCATATACACACTACCCAAGCTCAATCCAAACAAAAATGTCCAACTAGGACTCTTTGATGACGATATGGAGATAGGCTCTATCAGTAGATTTGCACAGATAGATCTAGATGAAAAGATACGGTCACACCCTATACTGAAACACCCTAGACTTTCACAAGAAGGATTGCTCTTTTTTAGAGAATTTTATCTCTATATGAGATCTGTCAAGCAGAGCAAAATGCCATCTACTATATTGCAAAAGGCGATAAGCTCCAAGCTCTACGAGGGGGTAGTGGATCAGTTATCTACACAGAGAGCCAAACTAAAGAGTGGTGAGATAGATGAAGAGAAAAAGAGTCTATCTAAAGAGAGGATCAATAGAAAAGCAAAACTCCTGCTAGACCTCTCAGCACCTTACAAAGAGCTTGGTCGCTTCGTCAATGCCATGGTGCTAGGAGGTAGCGAACTGAGTGAGGGTGAAGGTGTCAATCTACTCACGGTACATGCTAGCAAAGGTCTGGAGTTTAGTGAAGTATATGTAGTAGATCTGATGGATGGTAGATTTCCAAACCGCAAACTCATGAGCAAGGGCGGTAGCATAGAAGAGGAGAGAAGACTCTTCTATGTAGCAGTCACTAGAGCCAAAGATAAGCTATATCTATCTATGGCAAAAAGTGACCGAATCAAAAAACTAGATTTCATCCCATCCCCATTTCTACACGAAGCAGGACTCATCAAAGGTGAATTTACTGGCGAGAAATAGAGCCTACCTATGCTTCATTGGGGTAGCCTAAGCATAGGAACCTCCCAAAGATAATTTTACCAATCCCACTTGTCCCATTACCGCCTAAATCGACCCGCACAATCTTCTACAGAGTGAACTCCGCCTCTGCCTCTTTGGCTATAGCTATGCCTTTGATGGTGAGTTGGTCATTGACTATATACTGCATATCTCTCAGCTCTTGGAGTAGCTTTTTGCCAGCTTTGAGTTCAAACATACCTGCATTTACAAGTGATTTGGTCACATCATCTAATGTCTCATCGGACTCTTTTTTGAGGATTGCCAAGAGAAAAACTCTCTTGTTGATGTCTGGTTCATTCATGATATCTGCCTACTATTTGTGAAGTTCGCTATTTAGCTTCACTTCTCTAGTGCTTCTACGAGCTATCGCTTTGCCTGTAGTGGAGTCGTATCTGTAGTGAATGCCATCAAGACCTTGAAGCTCTGCACCTTTGAAGATACTCTTCTCATCTAGTGAGGCTTCTGGATTGGCAGATTTGATCTTGGCTAGCTCATCAGCTGATATCTCTACTTTAGTACCTGCTAGTATCGTGACACCTGCATCTACTATACATGCATCCCCTAGTGGCAATCCTGTCACAGAGTTGGCTCCTAATAGAGTATTTTCACCTATAGAGATAGGGTTGCCATCTGTACCTGACAGCACACCTAGTATACTAGCACCACCGCCTACATCTGAGCCTGCACCGACTATGGCAGAGCTAGATATCCTACCCTCTACCATGACTGCACCTAGTGTACCTGCGTTGAAGTTGATATATGATGCACCTGGCATGACTGTCGTGCCTGCTGCAAGTTGGGCTCCCATACGGACTTTGCTAGCCTCTAGTATACGAGTATTATCCGCTGGTATGACATGTTGCAGGTATCTAGGGAACTTATCTACGCTATCTATGGTAGGGAATGTACCTGTGAGTTTCATCTCTATCTCATTTTCTCTAAGGTACTCTAGCTCATATGGTGTAGTACCTACCCATGCCACATTGCTCAGTACACCAAATGCACCATTGAGATTGACACCTCTTAGTTCTGCTTTACCAAGAGAGAGTGCATATAGTTTGAGATATACTGCTTCTACACTCTGTGGGTTAGTATCTTCAAATATAAATGTGATACGGAAATCTTTGCCTATATCTTCTAAGTTTGAGAGTACTTTTGCTACCTGCACATTGCGATGTGCATCTCCTGTCGCTTCTGCTAGATATGGTGCGAAAGCTGCCATGGCATTGGCTACGAACTTGTCACTTATGGTCGTGACAAACTCACTACTACTAAAGTCTATCTCGCATTTAGCCTCTTGTAGAGCTTTGAGAAATATAGCTGCCGAACCGTAGTTCTCTGCCCAGTTGACTACTGCATAGTTGGCTTGAAGTACCTTCTCTGCATTCTTTTGACCCCTATCTACTCTAGCTATACCGAACGCTATAGGCTCTCTATATCCATCTTGTGATTTTATATCATCTACTAGTGCCTTGAACTCATCTGCTGTTGTTATCGTATCTATCGACATATCTTATTCTCCTTGATATCTATAATTAGTAGGTGATTATACTTTTTTTTATTTAAAATAGTGTAATATTGCGACATGAAACACCTCAGAGGATATAGAAAACGATATTTTTCATTAGCAGTCATAGCTATGTACTCCACACTATTTAAGTTGTGTAGAGTAGATACCAATCACAAATATCATATCTATGCCTACAAAATAGAGGAGTGTAAGACCTCTCCTCCTCCTTGCTGAATGAAAATAATAGACAATCAATTTTGAGTATTTAATATACTAAAACTATATCATCATCAAGGAAAAACATGACAAAAATATCACTAAGTATTACACTATCACTTCTACTACTATCAAATCTAAATGCAGAGAACTCTACAGAGTCCATAGAGCAGTCAGGAAACATCACTATCACCACAGCCAACCAAAGTTCAGATAGTATCGCCAACACTACGGCCGACATATCAGTAGTGACAGCCTCTGAGATAGAGGAGAGTGGAGACCAGACAGTAGCACAAGCTATCAGTAGAGTAGCAGGCATCAGCGTAGTAGGCAACGGTGGCTTTGGTCAACCAAGCAGTATATTTATGAGGGGTCAAGCAGCAGGAGGAGTGCTGATACTTCTAGATGGTATGAGACTCAACGACCCTAGCTCTACAGATGGTAGGGCTATGCTAGAGAACCTCATGACGGACAATATAGCACAGATAGAGATCATCAAGGGCGGTGCGAGTAGTATATGGGGTAGCAATGCGAGTGCAGGTGTCATCAACATCATCACCAAGGGTGTCACCAAAAAAGGCTTTGGAGGATCTATCTCAGTCGACGGTGGCTCATACAACACCAAGGGAGCCAATGCCCTCATCTCGTACGGCTCAGATAAGTTGACAGCCCAGATCATGGCATCATACTTAGATAGTGATAGCTTCTCTGCACTATCACCTAGAGATGCAGAAAACGACTATTATACAAACAGAAGCTACAATGCAAAACTTGGGTACAAGATCAATGACAACAATAGAGTGGATTTGGCATACTACTATATAGATGCTGATGGTGACTATGATGATTCATTCTCTACCGCACTCGCCGATGACACTTACTCTCATTACACAGCGACACAAGAGAATATCTCTCTAAAGTATAGATACAGTAGTGAGAGCTTCAGCAGTAGCAACACTGTCAGTCAAGGCACATACGAGAGAGATTACTATACCAACAGCTATGGAGAGGCTCAAAACCAATACCGCTCTACCATCAAAGAGATATCATCTATCAACTCATATAGTTATGAGCAAGGCAAGGCTATATTGGGATTGGAAGCGAAAGATATAGATGGTATGAACAACTATATATCTAGTATGCCAGCTACACCGTCACAATCCGTATATAAAAATCGTGCCATATTCCTATCCAATAGTTACAATTTCAAAAACGATACGCTACTAGAGACAAATCTAAGATATGATAACTTCGATGAATTTGACAATAAAGTGACATACAAGATAGGCGTAAGACACAATTATGACTTCCTCAAAGGTTTCGCTACGAGAGCCAACTACTACACAGCATACAGCTCACCTAGTGCATATCAGCTAGCCAATACAGCTTTGGGCGAACTATTAAAGCCTAGCTATAGCAATGGATTTGATATCTCTGCAAACTATAAAGAGCTACTATATATCACATATTTCCACACAGAAGTAGAGGACAATATAGATTATGATATGGATAGATTTGGCTACTACAATGTAGGAGGCAAAGAGAAATTTAGTGGCGTGGAGGTGAGTAGCAAATATAAGATTGCCAGTCTAGGCTTGGTACTAGGTGCCAACCTCACGCATCTCATCACATATGAGTCGTTTGACACCACAGCACTATCCACCAGAGCCAAAGATACTGCCAATCTCTCAGTAGACTACTTCACAGCAAACGGCATGCACTTTGGTACGACAGGTCAATACATAGGTGACAGAGTAGATGTCTCCGAAGCGAACACAGGAAACTACACCGTGTGGAATCTCAACTTCGATATGGAGATAATGAAAGATTTGAAACTATATGTAAATGCCAAAAACATACTAGACAAAGAGTATGAGAGTGTATATGGATACGCCACAGAGGGCAGAGCCATATATGCCAAGTTGAGATATAAGTTTTAGATAATATACTTTTTGCCTAGCTAATTTTACTCGTTCCACAGCTGGAGCTGTGGAACAAGTAAACTACGCGATATACTTCAATAAAAAACAGAGACGCTCAGGACATCTGTGGCAAGGAAGATATAAATCATGGTATATCATATAGGAAGACACCTAAGTATCACCGCTTCTGCTATAGCAAAAGTGAGGGATAAATATGAGTAAAAGTTTGATTTCTTCACCTGACACTAGATTTCGACCCTAGATTTCTGATTTTCTAGATAAACTTTTTTTGGCAACCATCAAGTAGTGAAGTGTCCAATTCTTCTTCAAAATCTAATTTTTTATCAGAAGTTGATGCTCTAGGAGGGTGTTCAGGTTTCACCCCAATACACAGATAGGCTTCTATCTTTTTATCTATTTTGCATATTTGAACTCTCTATAGATTTGCATTAAATCATCAAATTCTCCTGTAACCTCTTCACTAATATCATCTATTTTATTGTCACTTATTAAGCCTCGTTTGCTCACTATATTTTTGGCTATACCATTCTCTAAATAGTATGCCGAAAACTCATCAGGATTTATCCATTGTTCCTCTTTGATAAACTCTTTTACTTGCTCTTTTGTCTCTTTGCTCATTTGAGCTACTTTGTACGCCATTATCAAATTATTTAAGGTACTCAATACATAAGGGCTATGAGTCATCATAAATAGACTATTTTCATCAGACACCTGCTCAATGATATATTTAATCGTTTCAGCTTGTGCCTTTGGAAAAAGGTTTTGTTCAGGCTCTTCGATGATGATGGTATGATGTTTTTCTGCAAAATATTTAACAGTTAAATAGAGTGGTAAGGCAGATTGAATGCCACTTGAAGAGTGTTCCAAAAGTAGAGACTCTTCATCTGTATAAAAAATATGCTCTTGACCATTTTTGAGTTGATACTCTATGTTTAAAAATTTTAAATTCCGAATCTCTTCTCTCGCCCTTATATATTGACTCGAAAAATTTAATAAAAACTTTGGCAGAGGAATGTCTGCCGTGATAAATGTTGTAATGTATCTATTAAATAACGACAATAGTGTTCTTTCGGCAGGAATATATTGTGAAGATAGATTACCTACTAAAACGATACCACTAGCAGCATATTTTTCTCCATCAAACTCCATAAAATAGCTTTTATCACTAGATGTATATTTGATATAGGTAAATTTATTTAGATAGTCAATATAGTAATCAGCAAACAATTTTCTATCTACATCGCCTCCATTCAAAATATTTAGCAACTTCCCCAAAACACTCTTCCCACTCCCATTCTCTCCAATAAAAAGATTTATCTTATTGAGCTCTATATCGACATCTTTTAGTGGTCCAAAGTTTTTGACTATCAGTCTATCCATAATACTTGCCTTGTTTTTAGTGATTATATTATAACACAAAAGTGGAGATTTGATACACGATATCTTGATGAGAATAGTTTATTATGCTATTTTTACAATCTTATTGTATAATTTGACATATAATGAATTTGGCGGTAATAACTTATGAATATCATCATCGCAGGTGCAGGCAAAGTAGGCTTTAACCTAGCCAAAACTCTATGTATAGGACACAATGTCACTATCATCGACAAAAATCAAGAAGCATTGTACCAAATACAAGAGCATTTGGATATCCTGACACTCAAGGGCGATGTGAAAAATGTCAAGACATATGCACCGTTGGAGGGGCAAGCGATTGATTTGCTGATAGCCGTCACCAATAATGATGATGTAAACCTCATAACCTCCCTTGTGGCGGACACTATACTAGAGATAGAACGAAAGTTTGTTCGACTTCGGCATCACTTTTTTGATGTAGAGAAGATGAAAAGGAAATTGTCTATAGATAAATTCATATTTCCTATTGAACTCGCCTCTAAAAACATAGCATCTCTACTAGAATATCCCAAAGCAAATAATGTCAAACTCTTCAAGTATACACAGCAGAAACTCATATCTATAATGGTGTCGAATCAATTGGAGCCTAGAGTTATCACCTCTGAACACTATAGGGTAGTAGGCATAGAGAGAGGCAGAGAATTTTTCATACCTAGTGATGATGATGTGGAGATCTATCCTAGAGATTTGGTATATCTCTTTGGCTATGAAGAGGAGATAAGAACTTTATGTAAAGAGCTAGAGCTAGAGACGAAAAACAATATACGAAACTGTGTAGTATTTGGTGGTGAAGAGCTTGGTATAGCTATCAGTAAAAAGCTTGTAGCCTTAGGCTGTAGCGTCAAGCTCATAGAGAAGGATTTAGAGCTATGCCAAAGGGCAGATGAGGAACTACAAGGCAAAGCATACACTATACACTCCAAATACAACTCTCATGACATTTATGAGACAGAAAACCTAGGTGATGCAGATATCTTCATATCGGCTTCACACAATGATGAGTTCAATATCATTAAGTGCCTAGAGGCTAGAGAGAATGGTATATCCAAAGTGATAGCTATCAATAATGAACTTGAATACTACAACCTGATGCACTCACTGGGCATTATAGTAGTTCGAGGTCCAAAAATAAGTGCTTACAATACCATCATAGAGGAGATCGGCTCCAACAAGATAGTGATACAAAAGAGTTTTTGTGGTGCAAAAGCTGTAGTTTATATGCGAAATGTATTTTCTGACTCAAAACTCATAGGCTTGGAGGTGAAAGCACCTAAACTCAAAGAGTCAACTCTCTTTTTGATCAGAAATCATATCACTCAACCTTTTGACAAAAAGATAACTCTACAAGAAAATGATCTCATCATAGGTTTCTCTGTTGCAGACCAAGGCGAAAAACTAAAGCAGTGGATATATGGACTTTAGAAATATATTTAAGATACTCTCACTCATAGGTATCACAGTCTCTATCATATTTTTATTGGATGTGATGATAGGTTTGATATATGATGAAAGATATGAGAGATTTTTGGAGTATGATATCCTCTTTGCTCTACTTAACTTGGTCATATGGCTTCTACTATATAAACATAAGCTAAATCTAAAGATAAAAGAGAGTATTTTGGTAGTTAATCTACTCTGGCTTCTACTCGGTATAGCGGGGGCTATCCCTCTCATACTCTATACAGATATCTCATGGAGTTCTGCTTTTTTTGAAGCCGTGAGTGGCTTTACCACTACAGGAGCTACTGTCTATAATGACATAGAGTCTCTACCGCATATGATACTCTTTCACCGTAGTCTAATGCACTGGCTTGGTGGTCTCGGTGTGATAGTTCTAGGCGTAGGTCTACTATCTATGATCAACCCCACGGGGAGTATTTCGCTTTTCAAGGCAGAATCCACAGGTGTACAGCTCGAAAAGCTCACTCCAAAGATCAAAGATACTGCCATAAGTCTATGGCTTGTCTATCTCACTCTTACATTCGCTGATATGCTCCTACTCAAACTCTTTGGTATGGGTTGGTTCGATGCGATAAATCATGCATTTTCGACCATATCTACAGGTGGATTCTCTACAAAAAATAGCTCTTTGGGTTATTTCGATAGTGATGGTATCATATGGGTGACGACTATCTTTATGTTGCTCTCTGGCATCAACTTCCTCGCACATCTCAAACTTTATCATGGAGATAGATCAGGATACAAGAGTGAAGAGATACGATGGTATTTTGGTATCTTTTTGCTACTTGCATTGATCTTGACTATTGTCCATGTTGATATAAGTGGAGATGGCTTTTATGATGCACTCACACACTCTAGCTTCACTATAGCCTCCGTGATGACCACTACAGGATTTGCTACTATTGATTATGGTTCGTGGTCACATCTCGCTATCTCTATCATCTTTATAGCTATGCTTATGGGCGGAAATGCTGGCTCCACAGCAGGTGGTATCAAGATCATTCGCCATGTTATTATATTTAAAA
>WFMX01000313.1 GCA_015488875.1 Campylobacterota bacterium
AAACTAGGGTGTCGAAAAACACCCGAATAAGCTCATATCTCATTCCTTATTTTTGTGATGCAAGGGGTTTGGTGTAGCCTGTCGAAAAATCCCCATCAACCCACACAATCCATTTCCACTTTTTGGACGATAGGGGTCTGGTGATTTGTGATGCGTGGAGCGTAGCGGAATGCATCATGAATAACCTGACCTCGGCTAAACTGCAACACTGTTATGCTATAGCCGAGGTCAGGTCATAACGATACACTTCGCTACGCTACGCATATCATTATCAGCAGACCCCTACCACTCTACCACGATTTGGGCATAAACTTTCATCTATACCTCATCATTTTGTTGTGCTTGTATGGCTGTGATAGCTACTGTATTGACTATATCCGCGACTAAGCATCCTCTGCTGAGGTCATTTACAGGCAGTCGGAGTCCTTGAAGTACTGGGCCTATGGCTGAAGCACCTGTAGATCTCTGTACTGCCTTGTATGTATTGTTGCCTGTATTGAGATCAGGGAAGATGAAGATAGTGGCTTTGCCCGCTACCTTGCTCTGTGGTAGCTTCTGCTTGGCTACAGTCTCATCTATAGCAGCATCATACTGTATGGGTCCTTCTATGAGTAGATCTGGGCGAAGTGACTGTGCTAGCTTTGTGGCTTGGCGTACTTTCTCTACCTCTGGTCCACTTCCAGAGCTACCTGTAGAGTAAGATAGTAGTGCTACTATCGGCTCTATGCCGAACTGTATGGCAGTATCGGCAGATGAGATGGCTATCTGTGCTAGCTCTTTATAGTCTGGATCTAGATTGATAGCACAGTCACCATAGATGAGTACTTCTGTCTCAAGAGTCATGAAAAATATACTTGATACTATAGATATATTTGGCTTTGTCTTGATGATCTGTAGTGCTGGGCGTATGGTGTCAGATGTAGTGTGTACCGCACCAGAGACCATACCATCTGCCAACCCCTCCTGCACCATCATAGTAGCGAAGTAGTTTGGGTGTACCATGGCATCTCTAGCAGCTTCTATAGTGAGTCCTTTGGCTCTCCTCATCTCATAAAATTTTTGAGAAAACTCTTCACGGTGATGACTTATCTCTGGGTCGATAATAGTCGCTTGACTTATATCCAATCCTAGCAGTGAGCTTTGGTGATATATCTTTTCTCTATCTCCCATCAGTACTATATCTACTATACCTCTGCGAAGTAGTATCTCTGTAGCTCTCAGTATGCGATCATCGCCACTCTCTGGAAGTACTATCTTCTGTTTGATACCTCTAGCCCTCTCAAATATCCTATACTCGAACATCATAGGTGTCAATATATCACTTTTGCTCTCACTAAATCTCTTGACTATGACATCTTTGTCTATATGCTTGTCAAATATACCTTTGGCAATTGTGATCTTACCTATACTTTGTGGTGTCAATATAGCCTCAACTCTATCTAGTGCTATGGCAGTCTGATAGCTATCTCCATCTACGCACAATATAGGTATCATATCATTACCAAAATCCTCTATGAGTGATATGATATGTTCATCTGGCTGAAAACCTCCACTCAGTATGATGCCAGCTATATTTGGGTGTCCTTTGGCATGGTGAGAGATGAGAGATGCAAATATGATATCCACCCTATCTCCAGGTATGATGACTAAGCTACCATTGCTTATGCGAGTTAGATAGTTTCCTATCCCCATAGCCGCTATCTTTTTGCCAAGCACTAAATGCTCCAACTGCTCATCATTTCCCATGATCATCTCAGCATTGAGAGACTCTTTGACCTCTCGGATAGTAGGAGTGTCTAGCTCCTTTATCTCTGGTAGTACAAATATCGTACAACCTCTAGTAGGGCTATACTCTTTGATATCAGATAGTATAGCTTCATCACAACGATTGACTATCGTAGCCAAATGTGACAAGCCCTCATCCTCTATCATCTCACCGATTATCTCTATCTCATTGCTGATATCATCTCTTGATTTATCTTTGGCATTGAGTATCGGTAAAAATGTCGTACCTATGTTTTTGGCTATCTTGATATTGATATCAAACTCTAGTGCGGAGCTAAATACACTACGGTGATACCCCTCTATAAGCACGAAATCATAACGACTCTCTAGATCTATGATCTTCTCCATGAGTCTCTTGCATAGTACTTCATCTCTCTCTTGGGCATATGCCTCCATATACTCATGTATAGTAAAGCCACAGCACTCATCATAGCTCATATCAAGATCAAAATGCCCTAGCATGAACTCTATATCACTCTCCCTCTTTGTCACATCAGGGACGATAGGACGGAAAAACGCCACCTTTTTGTATCGCCCCTTGAGCATCTCCATGATGCCTATAGCTATGATGAGGCTACCTGCACGAGGCTGAGCCGATGATATATATATGCTTTTTGGTTGCATTCTTTGTCCTAAAATAGATATTTTTGACATTTTATCATATCTTGGTGACATTTTATAGTATAGTACGATAAATAATTGGAGTTTCACAAGATCTCTAGTAGTTTTATGATTTGAAAGGAGTGTTATAAATGATAGTAGGTATAGAGGGTCGAGTAGAGAAAAAAGAGCCGACAGTAGTCCACATAAATGTAAATGGTCTCATATATGAGGTGCATATATCCATCAACACATCCAACGCCATATCTGGAGATAGCACAAAGCTATATACTACTCATATCATCCGCGAAGATGCACAGCTTCTCTTTGGGTTTGCACAGCTCAATGAGAAAAAGATGTTTGACACACTCATCAAGATCAACGGCGTAGGTCCAAAAGTAGCTCTAGCTATATGCTCTACATTTTCAGCGGAGACATTCGCCACCGTCATATCTAGCAAAGATGTAAATATGCTAAAAAGAGTACCTGGCATAGGACCAAAGAGTGCTAGCAGGATATTGGTAGAATTAGCAGATTTTATAGTAGATGATAGAGATGACAATAGCAATTCATCTATGGGTGAGGCGGTATTGGCATTGGAGAGTCTAGGCTTCAAGAAAGATCATATACAAAAAGCACTTAGCGGTTCTAGTGGAGATACGGCTACACTAGTCAAAGATGGGCTGAAGAAATTGCAGAGATTATAGGTGTAATATCAGATAATTACGATATATACTCTAT
>WFMX01000314.1 GCA_015488875.1 Campylobacterota bacterium
AATGATAAACAAGCTAGAAAAGCTGTCGATAAAAAACCTGCTGTAGTTGCAGAAAAAAAGGTAGACCCTGTAGCAGAAAAAGCTAGAAGAGAGCAAGAGAGATTGGCAAAGATCAAGCTCGAAAAAGAAGTAGCTAGAAGGCTAAGAGAAGAGAAAGCAAGAATGGCTGAAGAACTTGAACTCAAAAAAGAGAAAGAGGCCGAGGAGAAGAGAAGAATAGAGTTTGAAAAAGAGTTAGAGAAGGCTATCTTTAGCGTAGATAAGTAGCTATCTTGCCTGTCGAAAAACACTCAAATAAGCTCATATCTCATTCCCACCATCTATGAGTTTAGCTACTCTTTGGTTGTTGAACTTTAGGGTCAGTATTGGGATTTTTGCTTAATTTAGTGCCATTCACGGCAGGGGTGTATGTTTAATTTGGCTCAAATTGTGGGTTTTTGGGAATCTACAAGTGGCTCTTATGTATAATGTATTGCGACAGTTATATACAAGGAGTAATCTTGTCAGTCACAAACCAAAAAGAGAGGTAAATTATGAAGATCCGCACGACACTATCTAGGGGATTATTACTTGCCGCCCTGCTTGGCATGACACTATGCTTGGGGTCATCAAGCAAGATAGATACTAGCACAATCATAGGCAACTACACTCGTATAGCGACAGAGAACTACGATGATGTCGTCAAGGATGCCGAGGAGCTGAAGAGGGCTATAGATGATTTCGCCAACAAGCCAACCAAAGCAACTCTGGAGAGATCCAAAAAAGCTTGGTTAAACTCTCGTGAGAGCTACGGCACAAGCGAGATATTTAGACTCTCGAATGGTCCTATAGATGCAGAGGATGGGTGGATAGCGGAGGCTTACGGTTCACTCGAAAGCCAGATCAACGCTTGGCCACTAGATGAAAATATCATCGACTATACTATAGATGCTGATGGCAAAAAAACATCAGGCAACATCATAGATACAGAGGGAAAATTCGATCCTGGTGGAGAAGATAGTAGCGTCATCGACATAACTAACATCACCATAGAGTCCATCACTGCACTCAACGAAAATGGCGGCGATGCAAATGTAGCGACTGGCTATCATGCCATAGAGTTTCTGCTATGGGGGCAAGATCAGGACTACTCAAATTTCATGAAAGATAGCATAACTAATGGTGCCATGAGGGCAGGAGAGAGACCGCTCAGTGACTTCACTACAGACAGACATGCACAGAGGCGTTTGAGTTACCTCAAAGTGGCAACAGCCAAGCTCCTATCTGATCTAAAGAGAGTCGCTAGTGCTTGGAGTCCAGAGATAAGTGATAACTGTTCGGTGAATCCAAAGGGGTGCTATAGGGGTGCCATCAACCATATGCTAAAGGGTGCAGACGCAAAGAAAAATATAGACCCAAAGGTAGCATTGAGGGAGATACTATCTGGTATGGGTAAGTTCATCAAATCAGAGGTGGCAAATGAACGAATAGCAGTCGCCGTACTCACCCCTAGCGAAGAGGATGAACCATCATGTTTTAGTGACAATACTCATAGAGATATAGCGAGTGCATATATAGGATTTAAAAATGTGCTGACAGGTAGCTATGGAGGGGTGAAAGGTAGTAGCTTTTTAGATAAAGTTGACGAGACGAGCAGAGCAAAGATAGAGAAGCTGATGAGCTCCATCGAAGAGAAGATAGATAGCATAGATAGAGTGGCTACGACCAAGGCACACTTCGACTATCAGATACGACCTGACAACCCACAAGGCAGAGTGATAGTCAAGCTCAAAAACCAGATGAGAAAACTAGGCGATATGATGCCAGTAGTCGCCAAACAAAACGGACTTGAGTTGACGGCAGATGATGTGACTAGCAAACATGAGACAGAGATATAGCTACCTAAGTGTTTTGGCTCTATCCCTAACTACGGTTTTTTTGCAAGCTGGAGATTTGCAGAGTCCGCTCTCTCCACTTGGCGATAGCGAGCTAGATACTTTTGTCTTGGGCAGGAGCTTTTTTCGTACACCTTGGGTAGAGGCACCTAGTGCGACAACTGCTAGAGATGGATTGGGTCCGCTCTTCTCCGCCAACACTTGTATAAGTTGTCATCCAAAAAACGGCAAGGGACGCGTATATAGTGATAGTGGCAATATCTCTAGATCTCTAGTGACACGCTTGTCTATAGATAACAACAAGAGCAGAGATGAAAAAATCGGATTTGCTCCTGAGCCGACATATGGTTCTCAACTAAGTATCAATGGTGTATATGGGGTTCCTTATGAGGGTAAGCCAACTAGAGAATATAGCTACAAGGTTGTAAGAGCTGGCAAAGATCGCAACGCAACTCTACGCAAACCTATATATGGAGTGAAAGATCTTCGCTATGGTGAAATGTCCAAAGATACCATACTCTCGCAGAGGGTAGCTCCTGCACTTGTAGGATTAGGGCTATTAGAGCAGATTAGCGATAGAGAGATATTGAAAAACGAAGATATAGACGACAGAGATGGCGATGGGATATCGGGCAAAGCCAATAGAGTCTACACCCCCCGAAAATCCTCTAGTAAATCTTCCAATATCCACTCGACCAACCATAAAGAAGAGCCTATTTCTCATCCCACGAGAGAGATAGGACGCTTCAACTGGAAGGCGAGTGCATCAAAAGTGAAACAGCAAGTAGCAGGGGCGATGAGTAACGATATGGGTCTCACTTCACCACTATATCCCAATGAAAACTGTACCCACAGCCAAAAGGAGTGTCTATCTAGCCCAAAAGGAAGAGATAGATATGATGTGCCTATGAGACGACTAGATGCAGTCTCGTTTTATCTGAAACACCTCAAAGTACCAAAAACAGATCAGGATCAGGATTATAGAGATGGACTATCTCTCTTCAAACAGATAGAGTGCGTCTCTTGTCATATATCGACATTCAAGCTAGAGAGTGGGGAGACTATCCATCCATTCTCTGATCTGCTACTACATGATATGGGAGATGGTTTGGCAGATGGTAGAGTAGAGTTCCAAGCTACTGGGAGTGAATTTAGGACTCCACCACTATGGGGCATATCTATCTATAGTGATATATTGGGAGGTAGGGTAAACTTCCTGCACGATGGACGAGCTAGAGGAGTAGAGGAGGCTATACTATGGCACTCAGGCGAAGCGGAGCGTTCTAAGGTGAACTATCGAGAGTTATCATCTGATAAGCAGAAGATATTAATAGATTTTTTAGAAAGATTATGATATAAATATCGTACTAACCCTAACAATGTGAGGCAAGATGAAAACAGTAATAATGCTACTTAGCTTGATAATCTACCTAAACGCAGAGAGTGTAAGCGAATCTATCTATGACAATATCATAATCAGAGATATCAAAGAGACCAATCAAAATCTCGACAGACTCATCGCACTAACAAAGAGTGATGCTACAGATGAAAAACAGAGAGATGGCTTCAAAAGCTTGATGACTTCGTGGAAAAGGGTGGAGACCCTATACCTAGCTGCTGATCTTGATGAGGATCTTTTGGATATGCCTAGATATATAGATATATTTCACCAAGGCAAAGAGGACATCTACAAACAACTAGACCGTATCCTACTCTCATCTGATAGCCTAGATGTAGAACTCTTCAAAAATTCAACCAAAAGCATAAACGCTCTAGAGTACCTCATCTTCAAGTCAACACAAAAGAGTCTCCGCCAAAAAGATATGATCCTATATATACTAGAGCATATGGGCAAACGCCTAAAGGAGATAGAGAAGTTCTATGTAGAACATAGAGAGCTATTTATGAAAGATAGTCAAAAGATGAATGCCATCATCATGAATGCCTTGATCGAGAGTTCGTATAAGCTCAAGGAGTGGAGAGTCGGCGACCCAGCAGGGCTATCGCACAAATATAGAGGAAACCCCAAAGAGTCTAGGGCTGAGTATCACATTTCCAAACTATCATTTAGTGCTATAGAGGCTATACTACTAGCACATCAGGCAGTGATAGGTGAGCAGAGCTATACCAACTTCTCTGCTATCGTACGGAGTGCAGGTGCTACTAGCGAGCTGAGATCCATCCAAGAACATATCAAAAAGGCACTACAGCTTCTACATCTTGCCCCCGCTTCTGATTTCGGCTCCGATGAGATAAAGAGACTCTATGAAGAGTTGACCAAATTACACAACGCCTACTACATTTCACTCATCGGCAGGCTGAAAGTTACATCCAAGATATTGGACTCTGATGGCGATTAGCAGATAATGGGAAATCTATATCTACTTGACTACTTCCTGACCCCAAACCAGAGGGTCTATTGGCTCTACATATTGGCTACGCTACTCATAGCAACTATCTATCTCATACTCAACCCTAGAGAGAAGAGGCTCAATATGAGTAGAAAACTATGGTTACACCCTAGTGCTATGCTAGACTATCGCTACTTCATAGTCTCTTTTTTCATCAAGAGTTGGCTCATCATACCGCTACTGATAGGTGTGAATGAGGTGATGTTTTTTACCCAAGAGCAATTGACAGACTATTTTGGCTTCCATCTATATAGAGGATTGAACTCTACAGAAGTCATGATACTCTTTACCCTCACTCTATTTATAGTGAGTGATTTTACACGATATTGGCTACATCGCTTTATGCATACTGTGCCATTTTTGTGGAGATTTCATGAAGTTCATCATAGTGCAGAAGTGCTGACACCTATCACATTCTATAGGGTACACCC
>WFMX01000315.1 GCA_015488875.1 Campylobacterota bacterium
GTCAGATGTGTATAAGAGACAGCTATATCTCTCTATGGGTGTCAGAAATGATGAGATAGAGTTGCTTGATATTTTAGATAAAGCTATATCGACTATTAGTAAAAAAAAGGCTGAAGAGATAAAGAGCCACTGGATATCCATAGAGTACGATCAGATCGACAACGAGAGATATCTATGGTATGTTGTGATAGCCGTAGTCTTGCTGGCACTACTCTCCATTTTCCGTCAATTTATACTCAGAGGGTACAATAAAAAGCTTGAAGAGAAGGTAGTCAAAAAGGTAGAAGAGCTTCGAGAGAAAGATGAGCTACTCTTCCAAAAGTACCGTATGGCTGCTATGGGTGAGATGCTGAGTATGATAGCACATCAGTGGAGACAACCGCTAGGGGCTATCAGTAGTGCCATCATGAGTATAGATGTCAAATTGGCAAGTGGTAAGTTTGACTTCGATGATAGAGATAGTCGCAAAGAATTTTTGAACTATTTGGAAAAAAAGCATAATAGTATCAATGACTATGTACATTATCTATCAGAAACTACAGATGATTTCAGAAACTTTTTCAACCCCAATAGGGATAAAGAGGAGACAGCACTCACTAAGCCGATCATAAACGCTCTCAACATACTGCAAGGTTTTTTAGAGAAGCATAGTATAGAACTTATAAAAGATTTCCAAACAGACAAGCACTATCTGTTGTACCAAAATGAGATCATGCAAGTCATTATAAGTATGCTCAAAAACAGTGAAGAGAACTTCTCCGCCAATAAAACTGCAAACCCTACCATAACGCTCAGAACATACGAGGAGGATGAACACTATGTCATATCTATATGTGATAATGGTGGTGGTGTACCAGAGGAGATCAAGGATAAGATATTTGAACCATACTTCAGTACCAAAAAGGCAAAAAACGGCACAGGTCTAGGACTCTACATGTCAAAGATAATGATAGAGGATCACCACAAAGGTAGTCTGACTCTCAAAAATAGTGATGAGGGGGCTTGCTTCTATATCAGATTTGAGAAGATGCTGTGATTCATACAAAACAAGATAGATTCGCTGTGCCACTAAAATCTACTGAGTCCACCCATGATGTTCTTTGAGAGTTTTGAGAATGCTATATTCATGCTAGAGACTATAGATTTAGTATCCTCTTTAGTTTCAACTTTTGTGCTGAATAGTTTGCTATATTTTCTACCACTATCCATATGCGTTATCTCATAGTTTGCATCGAGATATACATAGGCACCTTGGGCTATGAATTTGTTGATCCTCACCTGCACTTTGAGACTAGCTTGTTTTGAGAGTCCCCAAGGATAGGCGTATACTTTAGGAGTATTAAAACTCTTTTGTATAGTCACTATGAGTTGCTTGGTAAGTGACTGTTCCATATCCTCTAGCCAGTTGTCATTGTCGAGATACTCTATCTGTGTAGATGATATCTGTTTGGCTACTTTGCCTTGTTTCATATACTCTGGTAGAGAGATCTTCTCTACTCCTACGACAGGTAATTTATGGCTGTATACTTTAGCTATAGTTGTCGATGGCTCTGCAAGCATGAAATATCTACTACTGCCACATCCACTCAGTGTTAGCATCAATCCTGCCAAAAATATACTATAATATCTCTTTTTTATCGTCATATTAATCTCCAAATATAAGTGCGTTAGGTTTTCTATCTAGCTTTTTGAGCAATCTCTGTGTCTCGACTGAGGATTTGTTCAGCTCTTTTAGTGTCTCTGTCAGTTGACTCGATAAGAGTGATTTGTTACCGTTTGACTTCAGTACTCTATCTAATGATTTGAGTATATGTTGCAACTCTACCATAGTCTGATTGAGTTCCGAAGGTAGCTTTTTGAATCCTCTATCTGATACCATTTTGTTGACTCCTACCATAGTCTCATTGAGGTTTGTCATGATTTGATGTGTCACGACTCTATTCTCCTCCAATATAGAGGAGAAGTTGGATACTGATTGGTCTATAGAGTTTATTAGTTTGTCAAGTGGCAACTTCTTGATAGAATCTAGCAACTCATTGATACTACTCATGATGCTATTTTCATCTCTACCGACAGATGGAAAAGATGAGTAATGGCTGTAGTGTTTTACCATTTTTGTCTCATTGGTATCGATGAAGTCGAGATTGATATAGAGTAGACCGCTGATAGGATCATACTCTTTCATAGATGCCCTAAGTCCATCTTTTACTGCTTGTTCTAGATTCTCTTCACCTGTATGGTTGATATCTGTAGGGTCATAAAAGATAGATGTATCTATAGACATGGTGACCTTGCCACGAAGAAAGTGTGTTTTGCTATTGTATTTATAGCTTATATCTTTGACTCTGCCTACATCAAATTTATCATATTTTACGGAGGCATCTTTTTTCAACTTGGCGGTGCTTTCGTTGAACTCTAGGAGATAATCTCTTATCGCTTTACCGCCCAATCCAATCTTTTTGTCTTCTGCTACTGCATTATCTTTGTATAACCTAAATATATAGTCATATGGCACTTTTTTTATAGAGTCATCACCGCTAGACGAGAACTCTATGCCACCTCTCATGATGTGAGACATTGGTGCCATATTTAGATTGAGTTTTCCGTTTGCATAGCTGATGGAGACACTACTTTGCACCCAAAATTTGGTATCTTTATGTATATAACTTACAAATGATTTGTCTACATAGATGATGACATCTACACTTTTGCCATCTATAGAAATGCTCACATACTCTACATATCCTGCCTTCATACTCTTGAAAAAAATTGGCGTACCTTTCTCTACCCCATGGGATGACGAAGCATTGAGATGAAAATACTCACCATCTCCAACCTTGCGATATGATTGATTGAGACCAATGAAACTCTTTTTTGTCATTTTGGACTTTTTACTGATGAGTTCGATATATGTACCTGTAAATATAGTATCAAGACCAGATACTCCACCTAGCCCAACCTCTGGTTTTACTATCCAAAATCTAGCATCATCATTGAGATATTTGGTAGCTTCTTTATCCATTCTGGCTATGACTTTTACACCGTTGCCATTATCATTTAGAATGACCTTTTCCACTTTGCCTATGGGAACATTGCGAAATTTCACCAAACTCTGCCCAGCTCTGAGACCCTCATTGGTTTCAAATACTATCTCTACCTTTGGACCCAATTCTGATATGTATTGGTATCCAAGCCAAGCTGCTATGACTACTGCTATGATAGGCACTATCCATATGGATGTTATGAAATTAAATTTTGTTGACTCTTCTATCTTTGGTAATTTGTCTGACATATATTATCTTCCTCTTATCAATTTCGTATCAAATGAGTGTGCAGCTAGTAGTGTAAAAAAGACAGATACAGCAAATGCCGTAGACGCTGTACCTGCTATGATTTGCACGCTACTGAGATGAACTAAGCCTGCCAATATACCTACTACAAACACATCCACCATAGACCATGGTCCTATGATTTCAGTGAAGTAGTATACAGTAAATCTATTGACTTTTTTGTCATTGCCTATGGGATACTTCACGCTCACCAAAAGATATATTAACATTAAAAATTTAGTAATAGGTACAAATATAGATGCTATCAATATCACTATGGATATAGGGTAGTCTCCATGCTCCCACAACTCTATGACCCCTTCTAGTATAGTACTGCCACTCTTTGAGCCAAATTGATTTATGACCATCATAGGATATATATTGGCTGGTATGTATGCTATGATAGCAGTGATGAGATAAGCCCAACTCTTCTCAGTGGGTGAGTTTCTGTGATGGTAAATCTTTGACCCACATCTGCGACATATATTTCTGTTGGATTTATCTATATTGGTCGCTTCACAGATGGGACAAGCTATCAATTTATCTGAATCCACTACTATCAAGACGAAACTCCTTTTTTTGTATTTGATATTGGGGTATCATTTTTAAGTTTTTCAGCTTTCTTAGAGTATATCTCTTTCTTGAGTACCCATAACTCGCCCAAATGTATACTTCGAGTCATATATATATCTATCAATACAAATACAAAGAGTGTCCAAAATGAGATTCCTATATGGATAGTCGCCATACCAAATAACTTGACAATGGATACCAAGATGCTGACTAGAAATATATCAGACATTTGCCATGGTTCTATCTGTGCCAAGAGTATCAATATATTTTTTGCCAACTCTTCAGCTCTTTTGAGTTTAAGAAGTGCAAATAGAAGTATATAGAGTGAAAATATCATCACTGGAAATATGACAATCAGATAGAGCAAAAATAGAGCCACCAGATAGTAGCCACTACCTATCAAAGATGAGATCATAGATATGATAGTGATGTAGGACTCGGTACCTAGTATCTCTATCTTTATTAGAGGAAATAGATTTGCCAAGACAATAAATATCAGTCCTGTAATACTGAGTGCCAATCCATGCTCCACAAGTCGAGTATCATATCTATATAGTGGCATTTTGCACATGCTACATAGTGCTTTTGATCCATCACTAATAGCGATCTCTTCTTGTACGGTATGGCATTTATGACATATGATGTAATGGTCTAGATCATTTTCATCTTCTAGTTCTATTTTCATGACTATAAGAATACCATAAGTTACCTATTAAATACTACTTATTGTAACTATCCGATACATGATTTCAATCTCTTTGACTCTTAAATCTCTTTAATCAAATATTATCACCCTTTTTGTTATGATATATTACCAAATTATTTTAATCATAGGAGACTTTATGGCACTATTAGAAGCATATAAAGCACATACAGAGCAGAGAGCAGAGTTGGGTGTACCACCATTGGTATTGACAGCAGATCAGGTAGCAGAGTTGGTAGAATTACTCAAAGCTACTCCTATCATAGATGTAGATTATGCGATGGAGCTTTTCACTCAGGAAGTACCAGCTGGCGTAGATGATGCAGCATATGTCAAAGCAGCATTTCTCAATGATATAGTGCAAGGTGCTACAAGTTGCGAAGCTATAGATGCAGTAGAAGCTTGTAAAATCTTGGGTACTATGCTAGGAGGATTCAATGTCAAACCTCTAGTAGAAGCACTCAAATCAGATGACGATGCTGTAGCCAAAACGGCAGCAGAGCAACTCAAAAATACACTTCTAGTATATGACTCATTCAATGATGTCAAAACTCTAATGGACGAGGGCAATGCACTCGCCAAAGAGGTAGTCGAGTCATGGGCTAATGGTGAGTGGTTCACCAATAGAGCTGAGATGGATAGAGAGATCACAGTCACTGTGTATAAGATACCAGGCGAGACAAATACAGATGATTTATCACCTGCATCTGAAGCATTCACTAGAGCAGATATACCTCTACATGCCAACTCATTCCTAGTAAACAGAATGGACAATCCGCTAGAGACTATGGCAGAGCTAAAGAAAAAAGGGCATCCTCTAGTATATGTAGGTGATGTAGTCGGTACTGGTTCATCTCGTAAATCAGGTATCAACTCAGTGCAGTGGCATATGGGTAGAGATATCCCAAATATACCTGGCAAAAGAACTGGCGGTATAGTCCTAGGCGATATCATAGCTCCTATATTTTTCAATACAGCAGAAGATAGTGGATGTATTCCTATCCAAGCACCTGTGGGCAAGTTGGAGACAGGCGATGTCATCACAGTGAAGCCTTTTGATGGGGTCATAGAGAGAGATGGCGAAGTGGTATCAGAATTTACCATAGAGCCAAATACTCTACCAGATGAGATGAGAGCAGGAGGTAGGATACCACTCATTATCGGCAAGGGCTTGACTGCCAAAGCTAGAGAGGCTCTAGGTATGGATGCTGGAGATATATTTATGACTCCTGATATACCAGAAGATAATGGCAAAGGGTTCACTCTTGCTCAAAAGATGGTAGGCAAAGCCGCTGGCATGGATGGTGTCAAGCCTGGTGTATATTGTGAGCCAGTATGTGCTACAGTAGGATCACAAGATACTACAGGTCCTATGACTAGAGATGAGATCAAAGAGTTGGCAGCACTCAACTTTGGTGCAGATTTTGTATTGCAGTCATTTTGTCACACAGCAGCATATCCAAAACCTGCCGATATAGATTTACAGCATACTCTACCGAAGTTTTGGACAGAGAGAAAAGGCTTTATCCTCCGCCCTGGTGATGGTGTCATCCATAGCTGGCTCAATAGAATGTGCCTACCAGATACAGTAGGTACAGGTGGAGATAGCCATACTAGATTCCCTATAGGTATCTCATTTCCTGCTGGTTCAGGTCTCGTAGCATTCGCAGGTGTGACAGGTATGATGCCTCTCACTATGCCTGAGTCTGTTTTGGTACGATTCAAAGGCAAGATGCAAGAGGGTATTACGCTGAGAGATATGGTCAATGCTATACCACACCAAGCGATCAAAGATGGACTACTTACAGTAGACAAAAAAGGGAAGAAAAATATCTTTGCAGGAAGAGTGCTAGAGATAGAGGGGCTTGAAGATCTCAAATGTGAGCAGGCATTTGAGCTATCTGACGCATCTGCAGAGAGATCAGCAGCAGCATGTACAGTCAAGCTAAACAAAGAGCCTATCATAGAGTACCTTGAGTCAAATATAGTACTCATAGAGGAGCTTATAGCACAAGGATATGAAGATAAAGCGACTCTCCAAAGAAGAGCAGACAAGATGAGAGCATGGATAGCCAATCCAGAGCTACTTGAAGCAGATAGTGATGCCGAGTATGCAGCTATCATCGAGATAGATATGGATCAAATCAAAGAGCCTATACTTGCTTGTCCCAATGATCCAGATGATGTCAAGACACTCACAGAGATCCATGAAGCAGGACTTCGTACAGAGATAGATGAGGTGTTTGTGGGAAGTTGTATGACCAATATCGGACTATTTAGAGCATTGGGTGAAGTGTTGAGAGGTGAAGGCAAAGTGCCTAGTAAACTATGGGTATGTCCTCCTACAAAGATGGATGAGAAGACACTCCAAGAGGAGGGATACTACTCAGTATTTGGTATGGCAGGAGCGAGGACAGAGATACCAGGATGTTCACTATGTATGGGGAACCAAGCATCAGTAGACCAAGGTGCATTTGTATTCTCCACATCTACAAGAAACTTCGACAACAGACTAGGTAAAGATAGTCAAGTATATCTAGGAAGTGCCGAACTAGCAGCAGTAGTAGCCCTCAAAGGCAAGCTACCAACAGCAGCAGAGTACATGGATATAGTACCAAACAAGATCAAGCCAGAGATGACAGATGAAGTCTATAGATACCTCAACTTCAGTAAAGTATCCAAAGAGGATCTTGAGGCAATGGTAGAGTAGTAGTCGATACTACGCATAGTATGGTAATTGCAGATCGGTGATGTGACTTTTTGAGTCACATCACTGTGATGGTAAACTCTGCTCCATTATCAACATTTTCTACTGATATAGTCCCACCCATTTTTTGTTCTATGATACTTTTGGATATATGAAGTCCTAGACCTGAGCCGTTTTTTTTGGTGCTCAAGTACACATCAAACACTCTATCTATTATTTCACTAGGGATACCCCCTGCATTGTCTCTGATCTTTACTATGGATCTCTGGTCTTTTTTGTCTATGGAGATATTAATCCTCATGTTTTTGTTTGGTTGCGACAAAAATGCATCTCTTGCATTTTGCAATATAGACAGTATAACTTGTCCATATTCGTTTGCGTAACCCATTATGCATGGATCACATTTTTCATCTATAGTTATATGTATACTCTTGCTGATGTAGTCTTGATGGACTAGTGTCAGTACTTTATCTATAGCTTCTCTTGGGCTGAAAGTCTCTCTAGTCGCATGGGGGTTAAAAAAGTTTTGGAAATCAACGATAGTTTGATTTAGATGCTTTGATTGCATCAGTATATTGTTTATTTTTGAGTCAAAAATATTTTTATCTTTTATATCTTCTGAGTATTTTATCTTTAGGTAGCCACCATTTAAATTTATGATACTAAGTGGTTGCTTCCATTGGTGCGTAATCATACCGATCAGCTCGCCCATTTGAGCATGTCTAGCTTGTAGTCTTATGAGATTTTGGTTTTCTATATTTTTGGCTATCTCCTCTTGAACTAGCCTATTCATCTCCATGTTATACACCTCTAGTTGAGCATTTTTTTTGGTCAACTCTTTGGAGAGTATGATCTTCTCATTGTGATCTTGTTGTAGCTGTCTTTTGGATTTGATGGTCTCGGTCACATCTTCAAGGAGTATGATGAGTGTATTGTTGCTACCCCTCTTTATGGTTATGTCAATATAATAATCAGGAGCTTTCGATATAGTTGGCAGTAGTATATGATCCTCTCTCTCATCAAAGATATCTATGAGATCATTTCTCATTCCAAATAGTTCAGGGATTAGTGTAAATATATCACTATCCTCATCATCTATACTATCTGTGTCACAATAATTGATGATCCTTTCGGAGTAGTCTATGATCCGAAAGTTGCGATTGATGATGAGGTATTCATAGAGATGTTTATCGTATATGACCTCAAAAATATCTTTTTTGTGCATTTATATCCTTCTAGAATATGGTACTATTAAGCAGTATTGTCATTATATCTCAAATTTTCAAATAATTAATTTAGTAAAAATATTGTATAATGACATAAAATAATTATATAGAAAGATTTCTTATGAAAAAAACCACACTAATCCTGCTCTCACCGCTTTGTTTGTTGTATGCAAATACGGATAGACCTACCACAAATCATGCATCACAAAAATTAGAAAAAGAAAAAGATGCAAGTATGCCTTGGAATAGAGACGATGTCATAAAAGCAAGAGATGCTGTATATGATGCTCGTGAAAAGAGATCACGAGAACTCGAAATGGCATCTGAAAAGCTAGCAAACAGTCGAGATGGTAATAGTGCCGCCAAAAGAGGTGCAGAGCTAGATGACACTCAGGAAGAAGTAACTGTACTAGAGATGAAGCCCAAAGGCAACAGTGAGAGTTCTTCTATCATAGTAGAAAAACCAAAAAGCATCGAAAAACCCAAGGTAGAAGGTCTACAGCTAGAGACCATAAAGGATCCTCTACCCGTAGGCGTAAAAAAAGAGAGTATAGTCATAGTGACCGAAATCAAAAAAGCGACATCGGCACCCAAAGTTATCAAAGTTGTAGCGATAAGCAAGACGACAAAGAGAGAGACAAGAGATGAGATAGAGGAGAATGCTCTAAGGGAAGAGGCAGAGAAGTTAGCTATACCAGAAGATGTTCCCGAGATTGCCGAGCCTGTAGAGCTAAACCAAAAGACAAAAGCACTCTACCCAACTAAATTTATGATTATAAAAGAGTCAAACTAAAGGATATGTGATGAAAAGAGTACTACTATTGATCTCTATCTCCTCTATGCTGCTATCTGCCAGCATGTTTTCTAACTTTAGCTTCGCATATGGTGGAGACTCGGATAGGATAGACAAAAACTTCATGCGTGACGACAAGAGAGAGATCGTATTGGACAAAAAGAGCAACAAGTTCTATTATGACTCTACACCATCTGCGAAGATGGACTATCATAGTGCTATAGAGTATTGCAACAACATGGACTATTTGGGATATAGTGATTGGAGGGTTCCTACAAAAGATGAACTCAAATCTCTATTGGACTTGGCAAGAAGGAAGATAACTATAAAACATGCATTTCAAAATATCCAAAAAGGTATCTACTGGTCGGCTACAAAAGATAGATATGAGCAAGCTTGGTACATAGATTTTGATCTAGGTAGATACAATACAGCCAAATATGATCATAAATATTATGTAATTTGCGTAAAAAAATCTGATATCAAGCAGTAATAGATATTTATGATTGTTTTATAGGCACACTAATAGTAGATTTTCCAATTTTATGTTAAAATAGTCTATAAAAATGGGCAAGGATTTTTTTTGATAGACTATCGAACAGTATATAAACACACAAATGGTATATCTCTACTACTCGTGGAGGATTACAAACCTCTACGAGATGATATGCTGGAGATATTTGAAGAGTTCGTGAAGAGTGTGACGATCGCATCGAATGGAGTAGAAGCCATTGAGCTATACGAAGATGATAACAATAGTTTCGATATAGTAGTCTCTGATATACAGATGCCAAAGATGGATGGTATAGAGCTGAGTAGGCGTATCAGAGATATAGACCCAGATCAGCAGATCATCATACTCTCTGCACATACCGATAGCGAATACCTGCTAGAGCTTATCAATTTTGGTATAGCACAGTTCATCACAAAACCAATAGATCACAATAAGCTACTAAATACACTATATCAAGTGAGTAAAAAAATCACATATGACCTGCCTGAAGATCAAAATACAACTATCATAAATCTAGGCAACGATTTTACATGGGATAAAGAGAAGTTTATATTGAGTGATAGTCAAAAAGATATAGATCTCACTAGCCATGAGTTGATACTGATGCGATATCTCGTGACAAAAAAAGATCAGATATGCACCAATGATGATATAGTATATGAGTTTTATGAACACCATATAGATATAAGTGAAAAAAATATCAGAAACCTTGTATTTAAATTACGCAAAAAACTCCCCGATAATATCATAAGCAGTATCTATGCGATGGGATATAAATTTTCCACAGGACACTTGTAGAGTAAAGTAAAATAATATGACAAATTGATATAATATCTAGTATCTTTCCAAAGATATAGTATACTCTACTACAACCTAAAATATGAGGTGATATGATGCAAAAGGAGATAAGGATATCATGAAAGAAGCCAAAGCTCTCATGAGTAAGCTGAAGATATATACCCTGTTGGATTTGGCTCTTTTGGTACCATCATCATATAACGATACTACGCTCTCTGACGAGATAGATATAGGCAAGGTCAATACGCTAGAGGCAGTAGTGCAAGAGACACGCACCTACAATGGCAAGCTGATAGTTATCTTTGCACTCAGCAACTTTGGTAGCACCTTACAGAGTATGTTTTTTCGTGTGACTCCTTATCATTATCAGACATTTGCAAATGGCAGTAAACATATCATCCAAGGTAAGGTGGAATTATATAGAGATTCGTTGCAGATGAATCAGCCAAAGTCCATCAAGCAAGCAGGGAAGATAACACCAAAATATAAAACCATTCTCAAAGATGTTGAGATCAAGAGTCTCATGGAGAGATACCTAAGTGATAAGGCTCTCATAGATGAGGGGTTACTGCCTAGAGAGGCTGACATATTGATGG